>CALLBD010000099.1 GCA_938001915.1 uncultured Caulobacterales bacterium
AACATAGACGTCACAGGGCGGGGCGGCGCGCGCCTTGCGGATCATTGGGAAAAAGGCGCCTATGCTTATAATGGTACGCTGACTTCGGGCTTTCCGAATTTATTTTTCCTCTATGGTCCCAGCACAAATACGGGCTCGGGCTCCATCATCTTTTTCCTCGAGCAGCAAATCCAATATATCGTACAGCTCATGGGCGGCGCGACAGACAAAGCGATTGAGGTTAAGCCAGAGCCAGAAATGGAATTTGTCGATGAAATGCAAAGCCGTCTTTTCGAACTGGCGTGGGCCAAGATTGAAAATAGCTGGTATAAGGATGGCGATAAAATCCCGAATAATTGGCCCGGGACCATGAAAGAATTCGCCCAGCGTCTCAGCACGCCCAATCCTGACCATTTCGTCTGAGCGGCGCGCGCAGAACCTCTGCCGCTTTCGTTATTTGTAGTTTATGGACCAACTTGTCACGCAGGCCGTGACCTAAAGTAACGGCACGGACCTCATGCCGATGGAGATAACATGGCTGATGAAAATATTACGCTCTATGGTATGCAGGCCTCGCTTTATACGGGCAAGGCGCGGGCCTTTATGCGGCGCAATCGAATTGGTGTGACGGAACGCGGAGCGGGGCATCCCGATTATGCCGCGCGGATTATGCCGCAGATAGGCCGCTTCATCCTGCCCGTTATCGAAACGCCAGCAGGCGACATCATTCAGGACGGCACTGATATTCTCGATTATTTAGAGGCCGCAGGCCTAAGCCATGAACCGCTCTATCCCAAAGACCCCGTGACGCGGGCGGTGGCCCATCTCTTGGAGCTATTTGGGAATGAAGGCCTACTCCGCCCTGCTATGCATTACCGCTGGAATTTTGACGCAGATAATCTCGCTTTTCTCAAGATAAGTTTTGCGGATGTTTTTCCCGCCCATTTCGATAGCGCGGGGCGGGCGGCCGCCTTTGATCATGCCTCTGGGCGTATGCGCAAAGCGGCAAAGGCCTTTGGCGTGTTTCCAGAAACCTATGAAACCATTGAGGCGAGCTACGCCGAGTTTCTCGCGCTTTATAACGCCCACCTAGGCGAGACCTATTACCTGCTCGGCAATGCGCCGACAGTGGGCGATTACGGGCTATTTAATCCGCTTTATGCCCATTTGGCGCGCGACCCTAAACCTAGCCATCTCATGAAATCCACGGCGACCTATGTGTGGAATTGGGTAGAGCGCATGAACCGCCCCGAGCAGATGGAGGAACATACGCTTAATAATCCGCCGAGCGCGATGTTCGGCACAGGCGATTTTCCTGATAGTTTGAAAAAACTGATGACATATATCGGCGAGGAATATGGGGCCGAGTTCTCTGCCCATGTCGATTTCGCCAATCATTGGCTGTCCAGTCCCGATCGCGCCGCGGAGGCCAGCCAAGGCGGGTTAGGCCGCGGCATGGGCTTCGCTAGTTTTGTGTGGCGCGGCCACGAATTAAAAACCGTCGTTATGGCTTACCGCTTCTATTTGGCGCAAAGGCTGTGGGATCATTTCGACAGCTGTACGGCAGAAACCCAAACTAAAATCCGAACCCTTTTCACCGCATCGAACTTAGAGGTATTCCTAGACAAACGCCCCACCCGCCGCGTTGTAAGGGAGAACCATTTGGAAGTTTGGGCGGAGTAGGTTTGGTTGGGTCGGCTAGCCGGAGACCTTATTTTAGAATTTCGTCGGTGCTGACAACTTCAATATCATGCATTTGGTCTAGGTAGGCTTCGAAATAAGGCTTATGCGAAGCCCCAACGATTGAAACCACTTTCCCGCCAGGTTTGTGGGTCGCTGCAGTCACAATCATAGACACCATACGCAGGTTTCTGGCTTGCCACCCCAATGTATATTTGCGCCCATATTGTTCTGGCGCGTCATCATTCATAGTGCGCTTCCAATCGCAGTCCATTTGTTTGAGGCCGTAATCTGGGGTGTTCATGAAGCGATAGCCTTCGAGAATGTCGCCTCCGGTTAATTTCTCATTTGATAATTCGGAGCGTGCCAAACAGGTTTCATTATCTTTGGACCAGAGTTCATTGAGTCGCGCGCCATAGGCTTCTCTTTCGCCGTCCGACTCGTAATAAGACCCGTGGTCGTCAGCGTAATGAACTTGCTCAAGGCCAAGCCTTGCGGCTAGGCGGGCTGCAATAGAGTAGCTTTCATTGATGTCCTCCGAAGACCGTTTGAGAAACGCAATGGACTCTTGGCCTAAACCATCACCAATCACTCGGTCTGTTTCGTCAAGCTGAAGCCATTGGACAGTTGCAGAGACTGATTCATTGCTCGCTAGAAAGGCCGCAGCGAGCTTTCTTCGCTGCGACGCTGTCGCGGCATCTGGCCAATTGAGCAAAGTCTTCCGCGCGAGAAAACTTGCGTCAGCTATAGTTAATCCAGACTCTGCCCTATAGGGTGTGCCATCAAAGCAATAGGCATCTGCATAGCCTGCGTGTTCACGCGGATAGGCGCGTACGCGTTGACACGTCATTCCAGAGGAATTCTCGATTGTAATAATATCGGGTGCATAGGTGCCAAGGCGCGCCATGAGCGGCTCAAGGTCATCCAATGTGAGCTTATCTTTATTTTGGCTAAGATGCGCCGTTCCTAACACCATAACTTGGGTAGCCGGAACGGTTAAATCAGGGTCGACGCCGCTAAAGCCTATTGGTTTGTTGTTTTGGCAGGCTGTTAAGAGTAATCCGCTTAATAATAGCTTTGAGATAGTTCTCATCAGATGCCCCTAAGCGTTAGATAATTTATCATCACAGTTTCATAATGACTTAGCCTGTCGTTTAAACCGCTTGAGTTCAACTAAAATGCGTCATCAATGATTTTAAACTGGCCTAATTCCCCCAGCCAGACTGCGCGATAATCTCCTCAGCTTGATCAGGCAGTACCTCACGTAATCTCTTCATATCCGCCTGAGCGGCGGCCTCTTGTCCAAGCACTTTGCGGGAGCGGAGGAGGCGGGTCCAGCCTTCTGGGTTATTGGGCTCCGTTTCGAGGCGGGCGCGCAGGCTCTCGACCATGCCTTCAATGGCGGCTGTGCGGTCTGCCTCTGAGAGGTTTTGCATAGCGGCGATT
>CALLBD010000100.1 GCA_938001915.1 uncultured Caulobacterales bacterium
TGAGATACATGCAGATGATGATTTGATACGGCAGGCGGCCTTGTCACGACATGATATGCCGCCGCGCGTTATTGCAAAATTGATTGAACATAGCGCAGGCAAAATCGAATCTAACTTGAAAACCTTTCCAGGCGTGTCCGATAGGCGCGCCGAAGAAATTTCTCAGGGGACACGAGAGCGCGCGCACAGTTACGTCATTGGAGAGGCTTGGCCTGAAGAGAGGTTGCGCGCCTATTGCCGCGCCTTAGGGAAAGCCGGAAAGCTCACGCCTAGTTTGATTTTGCGTGCGGCGGGCCGTGGAGATGTCCGATTTGCAATTGTCGGACTATCTTTACTCGCGGGGCAAACAATCGCCAAGACGGGCCTAATGGTTCTGGCTTCAAAAGGTTTAGGCATTAAAGCGATAGCCTCTCGCGCACATTTTTCTCCACCTCAAATTAAGTTATTGACCGCTTGCATTCAGACACATCTGTCCGTCGAACAAGAAAACAGAGCCATGACGGCGTCAAAGTTTCAGCTTAATGTTGCGGAGCGCTTAGCCACTATGGAATTAGATTTGCCGGTCGATGTTGAGGTGGATTTATTGGACATTCTGGACGCGCATGGAACATTGCGCTTCGTGAATTAAGTCGCGAATTGTTCTTGTAGGATTTTTTCGGCTAACCCGTGATCTTCATCAAACAATATTTTTAGCGTCGTGTCTTCGTCATGAGAAATCTCAATTGATCTGAGATTGAGAATTTCCGAATTATCAGCGGAGGCGGAAACGGGGCGTTTGTCTGGGTTCAACACGTCAAATCTTACTGTGGCATGACCCGACAGGAGCGCGCCGCGCCACCGCCGCGGACGGAAGGCGCTAATCGGGGTGAGGGCAAGAATGTCTGCCCCCAAAGGAATAACAGGCCCATGCGCCGATAGATTATAGGCCGTCGATCCTACAGGCGTTGAGACCATGATGCCGTCAGCAACCAATTTTTCTAATCGTACCTTTCCGTCCACACTTACCCGGATATGGGCAGCTTGTTGTGATTGGCGGAATACGGAAACCTCATTGAAGGCAATGTCTTGGAATGTGCCTTCGGCGGCTTCAGCTTTCATTGAAAGGGGGTGAACCGGCGTTACCATCGCCTTTTCGAGGCGCTCGATGAGATTTTCTGGGTCATAGTGATTCATCAAAAATCCGACGGTTCCTTTATTCATGCCATAAACGGGCAGTCCACCCGTAACGAGCGGAAGGAAACGGCGAAATGTTTCCAGCATGAAACCGTCTCCGCCGAGCGGAACGATGGCGTCCGCCTTTTCTGGGGTCGTATTGCCATAGATTGCAACAAGCTCCTCCAATGCATCTTTTGCTGATGGCCGATTAGAGGCGACAAAGGCCAATTTTTTAAAGGTTTGATGTCCCATAACTCTGCTTTATATTTGACTACGCGAGAGAGCAAAGCTTAATCTTCCTATGTGCAAGAGAAGTTTTTACACCCAATTGTTGTTTTCCTGATGGGCTTGTTCTGGAGTTGTCAAGCTCATGCTGGGGCTTGGAATCAGGCGGCTGGCCAAGGGCAAATTATCTCGACCTCCAGCTGGAGTCACGCAGGTGAGATTTTCGATGAAGATTTTGACGCCGTTCCACTCCGAGGATTTACGAAAACGGAGTCTCGGATTTACGTCGAGCATGGCGTCACAGATTGGCTGACACTGGTTGGCAATGGCGCATTTCAAACCCTCAATTTTAGAGATGAAGACTCGCGTTTTGATTTTGATGGACTGGACGATACGGAACTGGGCCTGCAGTACAAACTCCATGCAAGAGAAGGGTTCTCCACCTCAATCAGGGCGAGCTATGTCATAGATAGCCGTTTGGACAATCAGGCGGTCGATGTTTTACGAGGCGGAGACCAGTATGAGCTTCGAGGTTTAGTGGGGCAAAGCCGGACGACGCCTATCGGCAATATTTTTTATGATGCGCAGGTTGCCGCGCGGACGGAAAGCTTTTCTGCGTTGGACGGCGTTCACGGCGCTTTGTCCCTCGGGATTAAACCGACTGAGCGCTGGCTGCTCATGACCCAAAATTTTTTGAACTTTTCGAATAATGGTATGCGAGATGGCTTTAATATCCCTAAGCAAACCCAATTAGTGTCTCAGCTATCATTCGCCCATCAATATCGCCCCAGTAGATATATTCAGCTAGGCGTAGGGAAAACGCTTATTGGCCAAAATATTGTCAAAGAACGCAGTGTTTTCGTTGGTCTCTGGACCGAATATTAGGGCGTGGTCTTTTCTTTCAAATAAGCCTGTATCGCATCTCGGTCTTCTTGTTTTTTGAGCCCGATAAAGGTCATTCTATTGCCGGGCATATAGGCGGAAGGGCGCTTGAGATAAGCGTCCATCTCTTTTTCATCCCATATAATGTCTGCTGCAATCATGGCTTTTGAATAGTTGAAACCCTCTTTCGAGCCTGATTTTGACCCATAGATATCCCAGAGGTTAGGCCCCACTTTGTGACGACCGTCTTGCTCCAATGTATGGCAGGTTTTGCATCTTTTATAGAGTTTGGCGCCGCGCTGAACTGGCGTGAGTTCCGATACGGTTTTTGAGGGTTTTGTTGCGGCTTGCGCCGTCGACTCTGAGGCGTTTGAGCCGCCGCAGGCCGCCATAAGAAGGGCCGCGGAAAAACATAAGCTGAGTTTTTTCATATCGGTATTCTGGCGCATGAATTCCCTTACCGCAAGCGGCACTGTCGAAATTGAACGGCCTATATGCAGAAAAACAACAGGAATTGCGGCAATTTTACATTTGAAACGCGCCCGAGTTCGTGTCTAACACGGCCTAGGAAAACCAGAGGTCCACATGTCATTCCAAGCCCCCGTAAAAGCAATGCAATTCTTACTTCGCCATGGCGTTGATATGGATAAAATCACGGCGCTTCCCAAGTTCGATGATGCGACGGAGGAGCTAATTGGTGATGTTCTAAATGGTGCGGCTGTATTCGCGCGAGATGTTGTCGCGCCGACAAATTGGAACGGCGATCAATCACCTGCAACTTTGGACGGTAAGGATGTTACAGCGTCGCCTGGATTCAAAGAGGCCTATCAGGCCTTTATTGAGTCGGGCTGGCAAAGCCTTGCGATGAGCCCTGACATCGGCGGCATGGGTCTTCCAACTGTGGTGTCCGTGGCAACCAATGAAATGATCTATGGGGCGAATATGGCTCTTGGGTTGTGCCCAATGCTGACGAGCTCTGCCGCAAAAGCAATCGAAGCGCACGCCTCTGAAACCTTGAAAGATATTTATATCCCAAAGATGGTGACGGGTGAGTGGACGGGCACCATGTGTCTAACAGAACCACAAGCCGGTTCAGACCTGGGGCCTGTGCGAACCAAAGCCGCCGATAATGGCGACGGAACTTATTCGATAACAGGGCAGAAAATCTACATCACGTGGGGCGATCACGATTGCGCGGAAAATATCGTCCATTTAGTCTTAGCGCGCCTGCCAGATAGTCCTGAAGGCTCACGGGGTATCAGCCTCTTTTTATGTCCCAAGATTTTTGTAAACGAGGATGGTAGCCTTGGTGAACGGAATGATTTTTACCCGATTGGCCTAGAACATAAATTGGGCATACACGGCAGTCCCACCTGTGTAATGGAATTTAGCGGCGCAAAAGGCTGGCTGGTAGGTGAAGTGAACCGCGGTCTGGCGTGTATGTTTACAATGATGAATGAGGCGCGCCTCTTTGTGGGTGTGCAGGGCGTCGCCATTGGAGAACGCGCCTATCAGGCGGCCCTGCAATATTCTCATGACCGCGTTCAAGGCAGGGCTCCGGGGCAAGAAAAGGGCGCGCCCATTGTCCACCATCCCGATGTCCGCCGCATGTTGATTGATATGAAATCCCGCCTCATGGGCGCGCGCGCGATTGCTATGGCAACGGCGGCGGCAGATGATATGGGGGATCATGCGAGGGCTGGGCTTCTGACGCCGATTACAAAATCATATGGGTCTGATCTTGGTGTCGACGTGGCCTCCATTGGGGTCCAAGTGCATGGCGGCATGGGATATGTCGAGGAAACCGGCGCGGCCCAACATCTCAGGGATTCGCGTATCGCCCCTATTTATGAGGGCACCAATGGGATCCAAGCGATGGACTTAGTCGGCCGGAAATTACGCCGCGATGGCGGTGAGGAGATGCGTAAGTTAATAGCCGATTTGAAAGCTATCCAAAGTCTGGTGAGCGAGACTTCGGGGCAAGGCGATGCCGATCTCACGGTCTGTTCTCATGCGCTAGGAACGGGCCTAGAAACACTTTCGACGGCGACGGATATACTTCTAAACGCCGCAGAAGATCACGCGCTGTCAGTTGCGACGCCTTACCTCAATCTCTGTGCTCACGTTTTATCGGGCGCGCTCTTGATGAAGGCTGTTGCGAATGGCCTCAATGCGGGGGATGAAAATGCTAAACCCATGGCGAGTTTGGCGCGATATCACGCTTTATCGGTTATGCCGCGTGCCGCTGCACAGCTGGACTTCATTCGTGCGGGTGCCAATCCTGTGTTTGACTTTCCCGTGGAACAGCTTGCGGACCTCTAGTGCTATAGCGTAAGGGGCTAGCATGTCAGCGCAAAACCATATTCGCCGGATTACGGCGCCGCAAATAACGGCCAGAAAAGGCGGCGAGCCTATTGTTTGCCTTACGGCCTATGACGCGCCGACCGCGGCACTCGCCGATGAATATTGCGATCTAATTTTGGTTGGCGATAGTCTGGGCATGGTCGTCCACGGCCTACCAAGCACCGTTGGCGTTACGCTAGACATGATGATTTTACATGGTCAGGCCGTGATGCGGACCGCCCATAAATCCTTAGTCGTGGTCGATTTACCCTTTGGGAGCTATGAGGATAGCGTGGAAACGGCCTTCAAAAGCGCCTCTCGCGTTATGATGGAAACGGGATGTCAGGCGGTTAAAATTGAAAGCGGATCCTATGCGGCGGAGACAATTGCTTATCTCGTTGAGCGCGGCATTCCGGTGATGAGCCATGTGGGTCTGCGGCCCCAGAGTATGAATGTACTTGGCGGCTTTCGCGCCCGTGGCCGAAGCAAAGATATCGCGGATGAAATCATCGAAAATGCTATTTCTGCAGCAAAATCTGGCAGCTTCGCCGTTGTTGTTGAAGGTGTTTCGGAGGAGCTCGCCAATCGCGTCACAAAGGCAGTTGAAATTCCGACAATTGGGATTGGTGCCTCGGCGCAATGTGACGGGCAAATCCTCGTTACGCCCGACATGTTAGGACAATTCGCGCGTGTGCCTAAGTTTGTAAAGAAATATGGCGACCAATTAGAAGCTACACGCGCCGCAATCGCGCAATATGCCGCCGACGTAAAAGATAGGAGCTTCCCAGGTGAGGCCAATCTTTATCACTTTAAGACGGCCTCTACCTGACCCATCCGTAATGCCGTTAGCTGTTGTATCGACTTTGATGCGGGGTTAGGTTCTCTCAAATTTTGTAGTGCTCTGCACGCCCCTGATTCAAGGACCGAAACGTGGTCGATTTTATCAATGAAGTGGAAGAAGAACTCCGCAAGGACGACTATAACCGCTTACTTAAAAAATATGGCCCCGCCATTGGTGTCGTTTTGTTTCTCATTATCGCAGGAACAGGGTTTCTGGAATATAAGAAATATGCGGATGATAAAAAGGCTCAAGCCGTTTCGGCTATCTATACGGCTGCTGATAATAAGCTAGATGATGGCAACCAAGATGAAGCCGTCGCGGCCTTTATTGATTTGGGCGCTACAGGCCCCAATGGCTACGCAGGACTATCGTTTATGCGTGCGGCAGCCATTCGAGAAGATCAAGGCGACCAATTGGGCGCGGTTCGGCTTTTCGACAAAGCGGCTGAGGCCTTCACGATACCGCGCCATAAACAATTGGCGCAATTAAAGGCCGCATATCTACTTGCTGATCAAGGGGCCTATTCCGATGTGGTCGAACGTCTGACGCCTTTAGCTGAGACTGAGGCACCTTATGAATATCTCGCGCGCGAGCTCTTAGGTTATGCGCATGCCGAGTCGGGGAACCTCTCCGCGGCGCGTGAACAACTTGCTTATTTGACGTCGGTTCCGGGCGTCCCCGCGAGCGTGAAGCAACGTGCCGAGCAATCTATCGCATTGATGAGCGCAAAAGCATCGCTTGCCGCGCCTCCAACGATTTCTGAACCCGCTAATGCAACGCAGGAAGATGCTACCGATGAAGAATAATACTCTCCTTCTAACGGCTCTGTGCGCGAGCGTTCTATCCGCCTGTTCAACCTTGAGCGCGGTGAATCCGTTTGACAAATCGGAGGCAGAAAAGCGCGCGGAACAAGGCGACGTCGCAGGTGAAGATCAACGCATTTCTATTTTGGAGTTGTCAGAGACCTTAAAGGTCGTTGCCGAATCAACGCCTGAACAAGTGATTTTGCCTGACCCTTACGTAAATACAGATTGGCCGCAGGCCGGCGGAAATGTAGCACATGTTGTGCAGCACACTGGCGCTTCGGGACCATTAGATAGAGCTTGGTCCATTGATATTGGCGAAGGTTCAGGCCGCAAAGGCCGGATTGTTGCGCCCCCAGTTGTCGCGGGTGGGACAATTTTTACCGTCGACTCCCGATATAAAGTCACGGCCTTTGACGAAGCAACGCGAAAAAGCCTTTGGACTTATAAAGTCGAGGCCGTGCAGCGATCAGCAACGCGCGAAGGTAAAACGAGCATTATTGACCGCATCCGAGATCCACTCACTCTCACGGATGGTGACGGCAGCGATAGAGAAGGTGTCGGGGGGGGTGTTGCCTTTGCAAATGGCCGCTTATTCGTTGCCTCCGGTTTGGGTAAAATGGTGGCTTTGGACGGGGCAACAGGCGCCGTCGTGTGGGAACGTCAAACGCGGGTACCGCTAAATTCTGTCCCAACAGTCGATAATGGCCGTGTATTCGTTATTTCCGATGACAATGAACTCTTCGCGTTGAATGCTGAAACGGGCGAAGTTCTTTGGACCTATCAAGGTATTACTGAAACCGCCTCTATGCTGACATCACCGGCACCCGCCGTTGTTGATGATGTCGTCATTGCGCCGTTTTCATCTGGTGAGCTGGTTGCGCTACGTGTTCAGAATGGCGGCGTTTTATGGCAAGATGCTTTGTCTTCAACAGCGCGGCTCACCCCGCTCGCCTCTTTGAATGATATTTCAGGCGGGCCAGCTGTGGCCGATGGCTATGTGATTGCCACGGCACAAAGCGGTGTCATGACGGCGTTTGACCTAAGGACAGGACAGCGTATCTGGTCTCAGCCTGCGGGATCATTGTCTATTCCGCTTATCGCTGCGGATATTGTCTTTACGGTGACAACGGCAGGCCAAGTCGCAGCGCTCAATAAGTTAGACGGCACTGTGCTTTGGATTCAGCAATTAGAGAATTTCAAGAATGCGAAGAAACGTAAAGAGCGTACCGTATGGACAGGGCCTTTGCTGGCGGGGAACCGTCTATTGGTTGCCAGCTCCAAGGGCGATATCATCATGCTCGACCCTCGCTCTGGCTCAATTGTAAAAGAGGACAGCGTAAAGTCTCCAATATTCGTGCCGCCCATTATTGCGAATGAGACTGTCTATCTGATGACCGACGAGGCCAAGCTCGTCGCGTTAAAATAGAGTCATGGCGCGCAAACGGCGCTATGAAGACGAAGATGAGACAGAGGTAGATCTTACTCGTCCCGCGCGCATTGCCGTCATTGGCCGTCCAAATGTTGGCAAATCAACCTTATTCAACCGCTTGGCAGGGAAAAAGCTCGCCATTGTTAATGATACCCCCGGCGTAACGCGTGATGTGCGCGAAACGAAGTCTCGCCTTCGGGGCCATAACATGACCTTGATGGATACCGCAGGGTTTGAGAATGCCACAGGCGATAAATTAGAAGCGCGAATGCGTAGTCAGACGGAAGACGCCGTAGTCGGCGCTGACGTCTTGCTGTTTGTTTATGATGCGCGGGAAGGGGTCACACCGCTTGACCGTATTTTCGCGGAGTTCGTGCGAAAACAGGGCAAGCCAACCGTTCTGGTCGCGAATAAATGTGAAAGTGGCGTCGCGGATAGCGGCATAAATGACGGCTATTCGCTCGGCATGGGCGACCCTGTCGAAGTCGCCGCTGAGCATAATATCGGCATGGTGGACTTGGACGACGCCGTTGAAATGGCCTTGCGTGACGTCAAATTAGAGGCGGATCCTGATCCGATTGACACCTCCGAAGCGCCGGTTCGGATTGCATTTGTGGGGCGACCAAATGCGGGTAAATCGACCCTAATCAATACGTTGATTGGTCACGACCGCCTGCTAACTGGGCCAGAGGCTGGCGTGACCCGCGACTCCATCACTATTGATTACGTTTGGCAGGACCGCCGCGTGCAGTTCCACGATACGGCGGGCATGCGCAAGAAAGCCAAGGTCCAAGAGACACTCGAGAAGATGAGCGTGCAAGATACGTTGCGCGCCATTAAATTTGCGCAGGTTGTTGTTCTGCTCATGGACGCGACATCGCCTTTTGATAAGCAAGATTTACAGATCGCTGACCTCTGCGAACGCGAAGGGCGCGCGCTCGTTATCGGCGTTACCAAATGGGATTTGGTGCAAAATAAATCTGAAATGTCTAAGGCCTTGCGCGAAACCGCGGCGCGCCTTTTGCCGCAGCTTAAAGGTATTCCTGTTGTTATGTTCTCTGGCCTGACAGGCAAATCCGTTGACCGCCTTTTGCCCGCGATTGAACGCGTTCAGATTGATTGGTCTGTGAAGGTTAAGACATCAGAGCTCAATGATTGGCTCATGGAAAAAGTTGCGCGCCATCCGCCGCCCGCCGTCAATGGCCGCCGTATTAAGCCAAAATATATCAGTCAAACAAAAACACGCCCGCCAACATTTGTGTTGAAATGCTCGCGTGCAAATAAGCTGCCCGAGACTTATAGGCGCTATCTCGTCAACGGTCTGCGGGAAGATTTTGATCTGTGGGGCATTCCTATTCGTCTCTATATAAAAGCCGATAGCAACCCCTATGATACGGATAAACGAATCCAAGGCCGAGAGCGTCTTGGCCGCGTGAAAAAGGGCCGGGAAGATGTTGGCCGCGTAAAGAAACATCCGCGCAAGGATAAAGATAAAGGGTAGGGCACGCTGCTGGCGGGCCGCCGTTTCAAGAGTGCGGCTAAATCAGTTTGAGGGTGCGGGCGGCGTATATTCCCGAGACGTGAGATTAACCGCTAAACGTAACTAATTTGCCAGTATCCTTAAAACCGTCGCTCAGCAGTTTTGACAGATTTGGCCAATGCTCTGCTGGGTCGGGCAGCTGGCTGGCGTCTTCGCCGGGGACGGCCTTTGCGCGCATGGCTGTGCGGGTTCCGCTGGGGTCATAAATGTTGACGCGGACAGGGGTAATTTCAGTTTCTTTTGCGTAAATATTTGTCATGGCCTCCAGTCCCGCTTTGGATACGGCATAGGCGCCCCAATAGGCGAGATGGCTCTGTGCAACGGAACTCGTGACGGCAACAACACGCCCTGCGTCTGAGGCTCTGAGGAGCGGGTCTAGCGCGCGGATGAGGCGGTAATTGGCGGTAAGATTGACAGATATAACGCTATCCCAATCCGCAGGCTTAATGTGCGGCATCGGCGTGATACCATCCAACTGGGCTGCGTTCAGAAGGAGTCCGTCTATTTTTCCAAAGCGCTCGTGCAGGGCCTTGCCAAGACGATCAATTGAATCCCCGTCCTTCAAATCCATTGGAACGAGGGTGCATTGCCCACCTGAGGCCTTTATCTCATCATCAAGGTCTTCAAGTCCGCCTTGAGTGCGCGCGGTCGCGATAACATGT
The DNA here is from genome assembly GCA_938001915.1 of uncultured Caulobacterales bacterium. Classification (GTDB taxonomy): domain Bacteria; phylum Pseudomonadota; class Alphaproteobacteria; order Caulobacterales; family Maricaulaceae; genus Litorimonas. The sequence continues at coordinate 9,884 of CALLBD010000100.1, forward strand.
GCTCCCGCTGCGGCAAGATGTTTGGCGGCTGCATAGCCAATGCCGCGCGACGCCCCAGTGACGAGGACAATTCGGCCCGTATGATCTGTCATGAGACTTATGCAACCTCGACAAGGAAGGAGAGTTGATTGCCGCCAATTAGCTTGCGGTCGCGGTCAATGAGCGGCGTGGGATAGGCACCGGTGAAACAATGGTCCGTATATTGCGGCGCGTCTTCTTCGCGGAATTTTTCGCCCATTGCCCAATATAGCCCTTCAACGGAAAGGAAGCCGAGACTATCAACTTCAAGCATAGAGGTCATTTCCGCGAGTGTGTAATTCGCCGCAATCAGCTTTTCCTTCGTCGGCATATCAATGCCGTAATGGTCCGGGAATTTAATGGGCGGGGAGGCGGAACGGAAATGCACTTCCTTCGCGCCGGCTGCCTTAATCATTCGAACAATCTTGGTTGACGTTGTGCCGCGTACAATTGAGTCATCTACAAGCAAAACACGTTTGCCTTCGATCATCGCGCGGTTGGCGGAGTGCTTTAACTTTACGCCCATATCGCGGATTTGCTGGGTGGGTTGAATGAAGGTCCGTCCGACATAGTGATTTCGGATAATGCCGAGTTCAAATGGAATGCCAGTAGCTTGCGCGAAGCCGAGCGCCGCCGGGACGCCGCTATCGGGGACGGGGATGATGACATCCACATCTGCGGGGGTTTCTTCTGCCAATCGCTCGCCCATACGTTTGCGAACTTCGTAAACTGATTTTCCATCAACAACGCTATCGGGCCGCGCGAAATAGACAAATTCAAAGATACAAGGGCGGGACTTCGCATTGGGAAAGGCAACGAAACTGCGAATGCCATCTTCATTAATAACAACGACCTCACCGGGCGCAACTTCGCGAATGAATTCTGCGTCAATCATATCAAAGGCGCAGGTTTCAGAGGCGAGTACATAGCTATCGCCAATCCGGCCAATGAGCAGCGGGCGAATCCCGTTTCTGTCCCGTGCGCCGATGAGCATATTTTCTGTCATGCCGACGAACGCATAACCGCCATCAACTTGACGAATAGCGCCGACAAGACGGTCAATAAACTCGCCTTGTTTTGCGCGAGCAATCAAATGGATGACGACTTCTGTGTCAGAAGTAGATTGAAAAATCGCGCCTTTTTTGACGAGCTTTTCGCGAAGCGTATAGGCATTTGTGATGTGACCATTATGCGCGAGGGCAAAGCCGCCAGAATGTAATTCTGAAAAGAGGGGCTGCACGTTCCGAAGCACGGTTTGACCGGCTGTGGAGTAACGTACATGGCCAATTGAAATATGGCCGCCGAGACGCTCTGAGGGATCATTGCCTGTGAAATTATCACCAACAAGGCCGAGGTGACGCTCTGTTCGAAACTGCTGCCCATCCGTTGCCGCAATACCGCAGGCCTCTTGTCCTCTGTGCTGTAGGGCATGTAGGCCGAGCGCTGTCAGGGAGGCCGCGTTTTCTAGGCCGAAAATTCCGAATACGCCGCATTCTTCACGGATTTTGTCGTCATTTGGGTCAAAGCTACAGCTAGGATTGCTCATTTTCCTGACTCCAATAAGTCTTCAGTTATGCCGTCGATGTCGCCGTCTTTTATGCGTTCTGCATATGTTTTGACCTTAGCAAAAGGCAAGGCGCGTAATCCAGCGCCAATCCGTTCTAACAGGGGATAAAAGGTTGAATTTGCAAGCATGTCAGGTAGCGGCTTTGGATCCGACTCCATTTGATCTCGCATTGATTTTGGCATTTTGCTCAAGACTTCATTATAGATGCCTTGTTCAATGAGGCTCTTCTTGTAGTTTTGAGCTTCTGCCGCTGCGCGATTGCCCGCCGTTAAAACGAGGACGCCAAGCGCCGCAATAATCAGCCCGCGTGCGATGCCGAACCCTGCACCGAGAAGCCGGTCAAGCAAGCCAGACTCTTTTCCAGCAATAGCCTTGCCAACTTTTGACATGATGAGGACCATGATGAGATAGGCGATGAAGAATACCCCGACCAAAAGCGCGCCATCCGCAAGCCAAGCGGGTGATATAAAATCCTGAGCGGCAAAACGATATTGACCCCATACGAATAGGGTCACGATGGCTGCGACCAACAGGGCCGCTATTGAGATGACCTCACGCAGAAATCCGCGCGACGCGGCGTAAAGCATGGAGATTAAAAGTATAATGAGGACGACGACATCAAAGCCGTTGAAGTCCCAAGGTCCGATTGACACAAATTGCAAGATTTGGGCAGTCATGGGGCGTAGCAATCTCCAGCTAGGCGGCCCAACTTGTTGGATGGTCAAGGCCGCTTTCTGCGCTCGCTTCTACACGTCTGATGAGGTCGGGCAAAGCTTTGATTGCAATGATCGGCAGGGCTGAATTGTCATTTCGGTCTCTGCCATCTTTCCGTTTCTGCGGTTTTGCCGTGATTGCCCGGTGAAATCCCAATTTTGCGGCTTCTTTCAAGCGGGCATCCGCTCGGCCAACAGGCCTTACGTCCCCCGATAGGCTGATTTCGCCGAACACAACCGAATCCGAGGGGAGAGGGATATCGAAGGCAGATGAGGCGATTGCCGCTGCGACAGCTAAGTCTGCGGCGGGCTCATTGATGCGCAAACCTCCGGCGACATTCAGATAAACGTCTTTGCCCGCAAAACTCACGCCGCATCTTGTCTCTAAGACGGCGAGTACCATAGCTAAACGGCCACTGTCCCATCCCGTAACGGAGCGGCGCGGCGTGCCAAAGGCGGCGGGCGCGACCAGAGCCTGAATTTCTGTCAAGACAGGGCGGGAGCCTTCCAATCCTGCAAAGACTGCCGCGCCGGAAGAAGTTTCGCCGCGGCCGTCAAGGAAGAGGGCCGAAGGGTTGGGGACTTCAGCCAGCCCACTTTCGCGCATCTCAAATACACCGATTTCATCCGTGGGGCCAAAGCGGTTTTTATGCGCGCGTAAAATCCGAAATTGGTGCGCCCGATCGCCCTCAAAATATAAGACGGCATCCACCATGTGCTCGACGACACGCGGTCCTGCGATTTGGCCGTCTTTTGTGACATGGCCTACGAGAATAACACAGGCACCGCATTTCTTGGCATAGCGGGTGAGTTCCTGCGCGCAGGCGCGAACTTGCGCGACTGTGCCGGGTGCGGCACCGAGTTGGTCAGTCCAGAGTGTCTGGATGGAGTCTATAATTATGACGTCAGGTTTGGTTGTCATTAAGCCATCAATGATGGGGCCTAGCGAGGTTTCTGACGCGAGGCTGACGGGATGTTCTGCGACGCCGAGGCGTTTGGCGCGGCGGCGCACTTGCCCCGTAGATTCTTCGCCAGAGATATAGGCGGTTTTCAATCCGCTCGCGGTGAGTTGACCTGTGGCTTGGAGTAAAAGCGTGGATTTACCAATCCCAGGGTCACCGCCTACGAGCAGGGCAGAGCCAGGGACTAATCCTCCGCCCGTGACCCGGTCGAGTTCTGCAATGCCTGTCTTTAATCTTGGGACGTCTTTGGACACTCCGCCAAGGTCGACAAATTCCATGCCGCGCCCTTTGCGGCGCTTATGTGCGGGTTTTGCCGTCTGGCTTTGCGCTTCCTCAACGAGCGTATTCCATTCTCCGCAGGCGTCACAACGTCCCGCCCATTTTCCATGAACACTCCCGCAGGATTGGCAAACAAAAATCGTTGACGGCTTCGGCATGTCTGCTGTGTTTCACAACAAGTCCATTTTGTCAAAGATTTGTTTCTGTTTTGTTCTCATAAATTGGAAGTCGTAAGTAATTTTTAACCGTGTTTGGTTGATAAAGGGAGGTGTGCATTGGGAAAGGCTGACCATGATGATAGGTGAGCGAGTCTCCGTCTCTGGCGGAATTGGAAAAGTAATATTATTCAGCGCCCTATTGGCGGGCCTAATTGGCACAGCCCGGGCGTCCGTCATTGACCGTCCCTTCTTTCGAGCGAATTCTCTCGTTATTATTTTTTCTGGGGGCGACTTTATCGAGAATAATGGCGAAGCGCCGCTCGTCCATGACTTTATCCTCTTGGATAATGTTGCGTCTGGGACCGAAGGAAACGACCTGATTGCGCAGGACGGTGTCCCTGTAAATTTCCCGTTCGATCCGATTAGTGATGGAACTTCGGGCGGTTGGCCTTTTCAAATATCGGGCCAGACTTTTGGCGGTGCCTATAATAACAATCCGACATTCCAGCTACTTGACGCGAATGATAGCTACTCAGCCTTTGGGATTGATAATACGACAGATATTGATTTGCTGGGAACAAACATTCGTTTTGCTTGGTTTTTCGTCGCAAGTAATACGGCTTTCGATATTTATGCTGAAGCCTCAAATTTAGTGAGGAACGGGGATTTTTCCGCTCTGGATTTTGATAATATTGGCTATCAACTCCTTGAGTTTTCCCCTGCGTCCGCGTCAATTGGGCAAAATTCTCAGCTCGCCTCTGTTGGTGGTGATGGCATCATTATCGGAAGCAATGCGACGGGGTTCACGCTTGATGATATTTCGGCGGGTCAAACAAAGGTATATGATGGGGGACGCCGTACCGCACGGCAACCCGGATCGATTGCCCAACAGGCGACGGGGTTCGCAAGTGTATATAGGTTAAGAGGGTCCCCCATAACAGGGACAAATTATGACTTCTCTCTCGGGACAGGCATCTTATCAGCAGATGTCACCTATACGGTATTCGCGCCTTAAACCTGCCAAAAAACCTCTTTAGAGTTTCGCCTCAATCAATTCATCTAAGCGTTGCGTATTCGCGCCGGACACATAATCATCGCCGATAATAAAGAAGGGTGTACCCGTCAGAGCGGGTAGCCGGTTGGCCAGCTCTAAGGTATCGCTGATGTGTTGGTCAATCGTGGGGTCGGCCATATCCGCCTCATAGCGTCTCATGTCTAACCCCACTTTCTCTGCGGTCTGTCGTATAGTCTCGCCGCTCAGACGTTTCTCTTTCATCAGGGCCAGATGCATTTCCATATATTTTCCCTGTTTGTGAGCTGCGAGAGCCGCTCGAGACGCCAGGCGTGATGTCCGCGTACGGTCGTCAAGAATGGGAAGCTCTTTAAAAATAAACCTCACGTCATTCCCGTATTTTTTAATGGCGTCTTCTACCCAGGGCGTCGCGCGTTTGCAAAACCCGCAATTATAATCAAAAAATTCGACAATTGTGATTTTGGCATTTTCAGGTCCGATGGTCGCGTCCCGCGGATCGTTTTCGAGGGCGTCCCGAGCGGCGACAATAGACTCTTTGTAAGTTTCTCGTTCTTGTTGGGCTTCCTTTTCCTGAAGCTTAATAATAGCGTCGCGAATAATCTCAGGATTTTCAAGAATATAGGCTTTTACCAAGGCCTCAATTTCAGACTTGCTCATCGTTGTTGTTGGACCTGCTTCTGCGCAGGACGCCGTCATCATGCTGAGGGCCAAGATGGACGTTAGTAAGAAGGGTCGCATATTCATCTCTACTCTAAATTTCGCGCCGAAGGACAGATTTGGTCCCATGAGTGATTGCGGAGAAAAAATCAACGGGCAGAAATGCTAACAAACGGTTTTGGACCGCGTCTTCTGCTCTTACTTGCCAATTGTGTTTCTGAGACGACAATTATATCTGATGCGCGTCGCCACTGCGGTAAGTTACGCGGCAGCTCTTCTTGAGCACGTTGGGCAAAACTTCTGGCGCTTTGTACGTCTCCCACTGCATAAAACCGTTCAGCGGTAGCATATTGCGCGAGCGCCGTTTTGCCTTGGCGCGCATATACATCGGCGAGTAGATACCATCCATATGAATTGCTTGGCTCTGTTGCCAATGCGGATTTAAGTAAATCAACAACCTTGCCGAATTCCCCAGGGTCGCGGGTTTCAAGTGTGGCTTGGGCTAGGGCAATCTCTAGAAGCGGGGAGTCGGGACGTAATTCCAGCGCGCGTTTAGAGGGCTCAATTGCCTCTATACCCTTACCAGATTCATATAAGATTTGTGCTTTCAGCTCATGGAAATATGCGTTTTCTGGCTCATCTTCAATCAGGCTATTAATTTCTTTAATGGCATTGCGTAAATCAGCTTGCTTGAAATTCGCAACGGCCCGCGCATAGCGAGCGGGTTTGCTCTGGTCTGAGAGCGGGAAGCGAGAATAAACTTCTGCAGGACCGTTCAGGAAGCCCCGAAGTTTCGCTTGCATCATCGCATGTTTATGAAGTTCTTCGGGCGTATCTTTCACGTCGCGATGTTCTGAATCGCGGACACGTTCGCGCAGCGCGTCGATGCGGTCGGCGGAAAGGGGGTGGCCGCGGAAATAGGGATAGCGTCTGGCTTGGCTCAAAACTTCTTGCGCGCGGAATTTTTCGAAGAAATCAATTAACCCCTGAGCGCTTTGACCCGTGCGATCCATATAGTCGAAAGCATATTGATCAGCAGCTGATTCGTTCACGCGCGAATAGGAGAGCGCTTCAAGGACACCAAATTGTTGTGAGCCCCCGAGGACCAACGCCCCGGCTTGACCTTCGCCAGCAAGAATTGCAGCTAAACCTATACCCGCTGCAATGAGCATCGCCCCATATGCGCTTCGATTGCCATAGTCGGACCGGACAATATGCCCGCCTGTGATGTGACCCGCTTCATGGGCGATAACGCCTTTTAACTGATTAGGGTTATCGGCGGCCAAGATAAGCCCCGAATGTAAAAAGATGTTCTGACCGCGTGTTACAAAGGCATTTAGTGAGGGGTCATTGACGAGATAAATGTCGACAGATGAGGGCGTTAAACCGCCAGCGCGCAGGATGGGGTCTGTAAACTCGCGAAGCGTTTCTTCAATTTCCGTATCCCGCAACAGGGATTGCGCATTCGCTTGGACGGCTGAAAAGGCCACACAAAATAGGGCTATCGCGGCGAGTTTCAGCGTGGCAGTCCAGGATTTATTTAATGCGTTCATAAAAGGGGTGTGGAACCTCATTTACTTGCGGTCAAGTTACGCCCGCGTAAGACTCGATGACACTTACGCGAGCGAAACTGAACAAAAGCTGAGTTGTCGGGTTGGAATTCCAATCCGTTCATATGTTTTTAGTCTTTTTTACGCCGGCTCCACCAGCCTAATTTGCTTCTTTTCTTAGGGGCCTCGCCCTTTGTTTTCGGCGCGGCCTTTATTGGCTCGACAGAAGGTTTGGCTGGTGCCGCATCCGATTTGACATTTGGCGCAGCGGCAGGTTTCGTTGGCGCTTTGCGGGTTCGTTTCGGTGCGGCGGCCTCGGCATCTTTGGCAGCCATCTTTGGTGCCGCTTTTTTAGGCGGGGCTTTACGCATCCGCTTCGCCGCAGGTTTCGCGTCAGCGCCGTCAGCCTTTTTGGGCGCAGCTTTCTTTTGAGCGGCCTTTTTAACGGGGGCTTTCTTCGTAGCGGCTTTTTTCGTCCGGGCCTTCTTGGTGGCTGTAGCTTTTACGTCACCATCTTCAGACTCAGCTGCAGCCTTTTTGACGGGGGCTTTCTTCGACGCAGCCTTTTTGGCAGGGGCCTTTTTCGCTGGTGCTTTCTTTGTGGCCGCTTTTTTCGCGGGCGCTTTCTCGGCGGGTGCCTCTGCATCGGCAACAGCTTTTTTAGCCGGCGCTTTGCGAGTGCGCGCTGACTTTGCCGCAGGTTTTTCCTCTGCAGCAGATTTTTTAGCTGGCGCTTTGCGGGTGCGTTTCGGTTTGGCCTCAGCTTTGGCCGGCTCTGCTTCTGGCTCAGCTTTTGCTTTCGCAGGCGCCTTTCTTGTCCGCTTTGCCGTAGGTTTTGAACCCGTCTCAGCGTCTTCCGGTTTCTTACGGCCCGGGGCTTTGCGGCGCGTTGTGGAGCGGCGCTTGGGCTTATCGTCTTCTACCGTTTCAGTGACCTCAGCCACCTCTTCAACGTGTTTAACTTTGCTTCGACTGGGGGCACGACGGCGACGTCCGCATTTCCCACTCTCTTCGTCATCTTTCGCCGTTTTTGCTGGCGTATCATCAGAATTTGAGGAGTCAGTTTTTGTAGTCTTATCCTTGCCTTTCGCGGGCGCACGGCGGCGGCGCTTTGGCTTATCTTTGGATTCAGTCTCGGCCTCTTCGGAGGTTTCAGCGGCTATCTCCTCAGATTTAGCCTCGGCGTTTTCAGCCTTATCATGCTTGCGGTCTCTACCCCGGCCGCCTCGGCGTCCGCGGCGAGAGCGACGACGACTGGACTTCCGGTTCTCTTCATCCATCTCGTCGTCGGAACCAACAGCGTCATTGGAATCAGCGTCGGAATCGGACTCTTCCCGTTTCGACTTTTTAGGTTTCCGTTTCGCGGCTTCCCGTTCTTTTTTGAACTCACGTTCGATTTTCACGAGGGGGTCAGCCCGTTTGTCGTCGCGTTTTTCAACGACTTCCAATTCGAAATTTGGACGGATGAGGTCATTATCACCCACGACTTCGGTAAAGACATCGGCAATATTGTCGACCTGTGTGAGGAGGTCGCGTTTTTCATTCAACAGATAGAGCGCAACATCACTGGAGGTCTTTAACCGGATGCGCTTGGCTTTCCCGCGCACTGCAAATTCCTCAACCGCGCGAATAGCGGCCAAGGCCGAGCTTTCAACAGTGCGTTTGCGGCCAACGCCAGAACAATGCGGGCAGGAGGTTGTCGAACCTTCGAGCAAAGATCTGCGGCGACGTTGGCGACTGATTTCCATCAGGCCAAATTGGCTAATTCGTGACGTTTGAATACGGGCCCGGTCCTGAGTCAGCATCTCTTTCATCTTACGCTCAACAGCGCGGTTGTTCTTGTGTTCGTCCATATCGATGAAATCGATGACAATCAGGCCTGCTAGGTCACGCAGGCGCATCTGCCGCGCGAGCTCTTCTGCCGCTTCTAAGTTGGTGCGAAGGGCCGTGCGTTCTACATTTCGCTCTTTCGTGGAACGGCCTGAGTTTACGTCAACAGACACAAGCGCTTCTGTCGGGTGAATAACGAGATAGCCACCAGATTTCAGCTGAACGATAGAGTTCAATGAGTTTTCAATCTGCTTCTCCGCGCCATAACGCAGGAAGAGCGGAATATCGTCATCATAATGTTTGATGAATTTCGCATGGCTTGGCATCAGCATAGTGATGAAGTCATGCGCAGTATTAAAGGCGTCTTTGCCTTGAACTAAGACTTCTTCGATGTCCTTATTGTAGAGGTCTCGGATAGACCGCTTCACCAGATTACCTTCTTCATGGATGAGGGCAGGGGCCGAAGACTCCATCGTTTTATTTCGAATGTCGGACCACAGGCGGGAGAGATAATCATAATCTCGGCTGATTTCCGTTTTCGTGCGTTTTGCGCCGGCCGTGCGGACGATGACGCCCATTCCCTTCGGGACATCCAGCTCACTCATAATGGATTTCAGACGTTTACGGTCTGATCCATTTGAAATTTTGCGAGAAATGCCGCCGCCGCGCGGCGTATTGGGCATCAATACACAATATCTGCCTGCCAGAGACAGATAGGTTGTCATGGCCGCGCCCTTATTTCCACGCTCTTCTTTGACAGCTTGAACGAGTAAGATTTGACCGCGTTTTATGACTTCTTGTATTTTATATCGCCGGCGAGAAATTCGCTTGCGGCGCTTTGAAGCGACATTGACTTGTTCATCAGCAACTTCCGCGTCGGTTTCGTCTGTTGCGTCATCGTCGTCGGGATCTAGGTTTTCATCGCGTTCTTCGTCGTCGCCATCCTCGTCTTCCTCTTCGTTGGCTTCATCGATGAGGTCATCCTCGTCCTCATCCTCGTCCTCATCCCCGTCCTCATCAGACTCGTCTTCTTTGTCTTTCTTTGAACGCGTTTTACGTTTGGCAGAGGCGGTTTTTCGCTTTTCCTCCTCTTCATCGGCAATACGCTGTTCTTCTGCTTCTTGCTCTTTCAGGGCAAGTTTGTCTGCCTCTGGGATTTTGTAGTAATCGGGGTGGATTTCCGAAAAGGCCAAAAACCCATGGCGATTTCCGCCATATTCAATGAATGCGGCTTGTAGGCTGGGTTCTACGCGGGTGACGCGGGCGAGATAGACATTGCCGCGTAATTGCCGCTTGTGGCGGCTTTCAAAATCTAGTTCTTCAACACGGTTTGAATCGACGATTACGACCCGTGTTTCTTCCGGGTGGGCCGCATCTATGAGCATACGTTTGGTCATGGTGTTCTCCGAGCGCTCGCGCGGATTCCCAACTGGAAGCTGGTCGCTGCGAGGCAAAAAATGATAGGATAGGGTTCAACGGCATCGCACGCCCAAGGTCAGAGCCCGAAAAATCGGCGTTTTCTGAAATTGCTTTAAGTTGCGTGGCGAGCATAAAAACTTTCGAGATGCAATGCAGACGATCTTGTCAACATCGCTTAGATATTGCGAGGGGCGCTAAATTCAGCCTGCCTTGACTCGCACAATACCTAGCCAGTGCCTTATTTTCTTGGAAAGGGCAAAGCATTTGTCACTTTGTTTGCGAAACAACGCAGGATGACTGAAAATTCATCTCGTTTTCTTCTTTATGACATGGGTTGATAAGACTTTATTCACCATAAAATCGCCATAGCGAAGGTCATAGTGTTTCGGGTTTTACTCATATCAATTCTACTGGCCTTGGTCAGCGGTCTCACCGTAAATGCGACGGTGCCTGTGCCAAGCCTGAAGCCTGGCGTTGAGAGCGCGGCAACCGCTGTGAGAACCCCCGGCAGGTCACCAGGCGCAAGATATTTCGAGGGCCGTACGCCTTTTCCCGTTTTGAAACCCAAGGCGATGGTCAAACCCGCTCGAAAGCCCGTCATTGTTATTGACCCAGGGCATGGTGGTACGGATCCTGGCGCGATTGGCGCGCGGGGAACATATGAGAAAAACATTACGACCTCAGCCGCCAATGAGCTGGCGGCTCGGTTAAGAAAATCTGGGCGTTATAAGGTCATCGTGACGCGGCGAAATGACAGCTATGTTGATCATGATGACCGCCTGCGCATTGCGAGAATGGGTCAGGCAGACCTCTTTATCTCGATACATGCCGACTCGGCGGGGAATAAAAAGGTTCGCGGCGCGTCCGTTTACACGTTAGCGGATCGAGCGAAGGGGCGGTCAAAACGCATCGTGAATAATCAAAACTGGATTTTAGATGTTGATTTGTCTGAGCAAAGCGATCCTGTTGGCGACATTCTTGTCGACTTGGCGCAGCGCAAGACAGAAAGTCAGTCAGATGCCTTTGCAAAAATACTCTTGAAGGAACTCCGAGGCAAAACCGTCTTGGTTGCAAATTCGCATCGCCGCGCAGGATATTATGTGCTCTTAGCGCCTGATGTGCCGGCTGTTCTGTTAGAATTGGGGTTTTTGTCCAACGCACAAGATGAAAAACTATTGCGGACCAAAGCGCATCGGACGAAAATTTTATCGGCGGTTGAGCGCGCGATTGACGCGTATATGGCGCAAAATTGACGTTCAGTGGGCCTGAACCAAGGCCTTTATAAAATGCCAATGCCCCGCTAACACCATATTTAAGCCGCATTCCGCGGACAGATGATTCGAGCTATGACTGAAACATTTTCTGATATTTCCGAAGACGACTCGCCTCGCAATTCCTCGCGCCGAGGGAAAATCTGGCGATTTTTAAAATGGACGACTGGGATTGGGTTCGTTCTGGGCCTAATATTCGCGATCATCTTATTCGTGCTTTTGGTTATTTGGACTCGAGACTTACCGAGCGTTGAGAGCTTATCCGAATATGAGCCGCCAGTTATGTCCCGGGTTCACGCGGGCGATGGCAAACTTATTGATGAGTTTTCAAAGCAGGCGCGCGTTTTCGTGCCGGTCAACACAATACCCCGAGAGTTGCAGCTCGCGTTCATTTCGGCAGAGGACCAGCGATTTTACACGCATAAGGGATGGGACCCTATTGGCCTGACCCGCGCTGCGCTTTCGGCCCCTGGTAAAAAATTGCGCGGGCGGCGTATTGGCGGGACGTCCACGCTCACGCAGCAAGTGGCGAAAAACTTCCTCGTGGGGGATGATTACAGCATCAAACGGAAAGTCCGCGAGATTGCGATTGCGCGCCGCATGGAGAAAGCTTTCACAAAAGACGAAATCATCGAGCTTTATCTGAATGAAATTTACTTTGGGCGCGGCGCATATGGTGTTGCTGCAGCGTCGTTAAAGCATTTCGGTAAACCCATGCAGGATTTGACGTTGGCAGAAATGACCTATCTGGCCTCCGTGCCTAAGGGTCCGTCAAATTACCGTCTTGACAATCCGCGCGGTTTCGAACGCGCTAAGAACCGTCAAGCCTATATTTTGGGCCGCATGGTCGAAGACGGGTATATCACCCAGAAAGAGGCGGATGACGCCAAATCGGCTGAACTGGATTGGACGAAGCGCCTTGAAGGCGCGGAATATCTCGCCGCTGACTACTTCGTCGAAGAAGCCCGCAAGCAGATTTATCAAATGTATGGCGAGGACGAACTCTATGAAGGCGGCCTCTCTATCCGGACAACGCTCGACACCTCTATGCAGCTGGAAGGCCGCCGTGCGCTTCGCCGCGGGCTTGAGCTCATGGACCGCCGCCACGGATATCGCGGTCCACTGACATCTTTCGACTCGATGTCGGATTGGAAAAAACAACTCATGGCGGTCAAGGCCCCCGCAGACATCGGGGATTGGCGTGTTGCGCTCGTGATGTCTGTCTCTGATGAATCGGCTGATTTGCGCTTTGCGCCGCCGCCAGATTGGCCAGAAGATCAGACCTATCCAGATATTGATGCGAAAGGTACAATCGCCCTTAAAGATTTTCTCTGGGCCAAAAAAGCGCTTCCAAAAGGGGCCGTCGGACCTGAATTGAAATCCGCAAAGTCGGTTTTAAAAGCGGGCGATGTCATTCTCGTACAACGCTCCGTCGTCAAAGCGGGCGCTGAACCTACCACGACATATAATCTGCGCCAAGTGCCAAAGGCCAATGGGGCGCTCCTTGCTATGGACCCGCACACGGGGCGCGTCCTGGCGATGGTCGGCGGCTATAGTTTTGAGCAATCGCAATTTAACCGCGCCACCCAAGCCAAACGCCAACCGGGTTCCGCCTTTAAACCCTTTGTCTATGCGGCGGCTTTGGAAAACGGCTTTACGCCGGCTGACCAAATTCTAGATGCGCCTTTTGTCATCGAGAAAAAAGACGTCGAATGTGAAGAAACAGAGTTAGGCGTCCTAAAGCTACGCGGCGCGCAAGAAGAGCGCAATGAAGACGACAGCGCGGATGATATAAATGCAGAGGGTGAAGACCCCGAAGAAGATGAGTGTGAACGTTTCTATAAGCCTGAAAACTATAACGCAGGTAATTTTTACGGCCTATCGACACTTCGCCTTGGCATTGAAAAATCTCGAAATGCGATGACGGTCCGATTGGCCAATGAGATGGGTATGACGCCCGTCATGAAATTGTCCCAACGCTTTGGTATTTATGATGCGCCAAAACCAGAATTAGCTTGGGCTTTGGGCGCAGGCGAAACCACATTGCTACGTCTGGCAACGGCATATTCTACCATGATAAATGGCGGTAAAGCCGTGGAGCCGCGCATTTTGGACCGTGTTCAAGACGGAA
>CALLBD010000101.1 GCA_938001915.1 uncultured Caulobacterales bacterium
CGACGGCCGAAGCGCGCCCCGTTTCCTATGCGGGCGGCTGGACGCTGATTGAAGAAACGAACCGCCAGACATCAACAGGGCTCATTCACTATACACCAGATTTTCGCTATAGTGTGGGCGCGCGTGTCGAATGGGACCGTAAATCGGATATCCTCTTCACGGGCGTGCAGGGGACATGGCTCGCGAAACGCTGGTTCGGCGAAGACTATCAAGCCAATCTTTATCTCTGGGGCGCAGCAGGCGCGGCGCAAGGGATTGATGGCAACCCCGCCGACGCCCGGCTGGGAGGACAAGCGGGTATTATCGCCGATTGGGAAACGCGCCGACTATTTCTATCCTATCACGCCTCTGCCCGAGACTTCGGCGAAATCGATGCCTCCGCCGCCCAAGCTGTGCGGGCAGGCTTTGCGCCCTATGAAGGCGATACCGGCGATCTGCATACTTGGCTGATGGTTGAAATTGACAATCGCCCCGACAACACCGAACCTGTTGGCATAACGCCTGTGGTTCGTTTTTTATATGGGTCAGCCTTGTTTGAGGCGGGGTGGAGCGTAACCGATGATCAACCCCTCTTGAATTTTCAATATCGTTTCTAGGAGACATATTATGATAAAACTTATTCTCGCTGCCGGGCTCGTTGCGATTGCAGCCCCTGTCTTCGCGCAGGACAGCCATAATAGCGGCACGACATATCAAGACGGCCACAACAGTGCGACGACCTATAAGGACGGCCAGAAAGAGATAGACCCCACAGCCAGCACGTTGAAGATGTCCGATATACCAGAGCTAACAGCAGCCCTTGCGCAGGGCGGTGAGCCGATTGTCGCGAAAGTCCTGGGTGTCGTTTGCGAATTTTGTACTAAGGCCATGAATAAGACCTTTGGGAAACGTGATGATGTCGCGGCGGTCTATGTCGATTTGGATGCTAAGACCTTGAATTTGGTCATGGCACCGGGGAAAACTTTTGATGATAAGACTTTGCGTGAGCTCGTAAAAAAATCGGGCTATAAGGTCGAGACTATTGCGCGGGGCGAGGCCGTTTCAACGGGCTGAATATGACCGCGCCTGTTTCCCGCCGTATCTTACTCGCGCCGACGCTGTCTCTCTTTGCGAGCACCTCTACGCTGTTGTGTTGTGCGCTGCCAGCGCTTTTGGTGATAATTGGGGCGGGCGCTGTGATGGCGGGCCTGGCATCTAATGTGCCAGGTTATATTTGGCTCACAGAGCATAAGGCCCAGCTTTTTGCCGCTTCTGGCGTGCTTCTGGCCCTCGCCGTTTTTATGCGCTGGCGCGGGCGCAACGCGCCCTGTCCCGTTGATCCCATACAGGCCAAGGCCTGCATGCGCCTGCGGCGAGTAAGCGGAGTACTGCTTTACGCGTCAATTTTGATTTATGTGGTTGGGTTTTTCTTCGCCTTTTTTGCAGCGGATTTGCTGCTCTAACTCAGGCGCGCCTTATGCCTCGCATAAAAATCCAGGGCGAAACCCGCGAGTAATCCTATAAGTAGAACGTGCTCTGGCCATGCGGGTTGATACCAAATTTGCTTATATAGCCATTGGTTCAGCACAACATAGGAGAGCGGGGTGAGGGTGAGCAGCCAGAACAGCGTATAACTTGGCCGCAGAGCCAAAAAGATAACAAGGCTCATCAGATACCAAGGAAATAAAACAGGACTGAGGAGAAGCGGAACCGACAAGGTTAGCGCAAGTGCGATATGGATTTTACCCCGTTTTGCTAGACCTGCGCTGATAGCGAATCCAATACAAGCCAGTAAGATAAGCGCCGCGATAAAGCTCTGGGTAGGTAGAGACATGGCGGTCTTCAATCTTTCTAATAGCGGGTATAGCGGCGCGCCGCCGCGCCATTTTTCAAAAAATGTCGGTAACAGACCGAGAGGTTTATACCCAAACCCAAACATCACCGCGTAAATGCTTATCCATGTTAGCGCGGAGCTTAGGAAAAGTTTTAACGCGGTGCGGGGTTTTAGATGAAAGAGAAAGGGCCCAACTAGAACGGCCGGCAAGAATTTCACGCTTGCGGTCAGACCAATAACCATCCCAGCGATGATTATCTTATCTTTCTCTATGGCCCATAGCGCCGCGACAATGCCCAATACGCAGAATATATCTATATGTGCGCCTAATTGGGTTTCAAATAGAAGTATCGGACTAAGGGCGAAGAGCGCGATATTCTTTTGCAAGTTTTTCGCCGCGAGAAATTTAAATCCTAGGACTAAACTCGAGGCGAGAGCGAATGCGCACAGGCCTTTCCATATCCAAATCGCATATATCGGTCCCGCCAAGGCGCACAGCGAGAAGAGGACCAAGGCCGAGGGCGGATAGAGCGTTGCATATTCTGCATGTTCTTCTGGGGTGGGCCAGAGCGCGCGTAATTCGGTAACAGGCAGATCATTTGGCGCCGTAAGGTAGGGGTCTGCGCCAGACAGAAAGACGGCGCCATCCCAGAGATATCGCTGAGCGTCATTAGACGTGTAAGGCAAAAGCGGCGTGAGCAATAGGCAAAGCGCGAGGCTCAGAAATAAAACCGACTTTGGTCTTAAACTGCCTTTGTACCAGACCCACACGGATATAGCCGTCATTGTAAATGAAAGGAAAATATAGCCCGTGCCGATGGCGCTCGGGAGTACATGCGGCAGGATATATAGGCCTATGACGCAGGCAATCGCGGCGCATGCGATGATAAGCGCCTGACCCGTTTTCATTGAGTCAGGTTGAGACGGTGGCAGTGAGTTCAGCCTATTCTTCACCACATTATGGGCGAATGATACGCCCCTGCATGGACTTCGCCTCGCTCGCGCTATCTATCTTAGTCTCACTCACCGTTGGGGGTAAGGCAGTCCCGGCGCGGGTCAGGCTCCAAGCTTCTTTTATACTCAAAACGGATGTGTAGAAAAACCCAATCGCGAACAGGCTCAAGAAGGGCACAACTATCCAATAGGCTTGGAGACATGCCCAAATTAAGAATAGCGTATATAAAATGGCGAGCGCTAATTCGAGCGTTGTCGACCAGTTCTCACTATTGACTTGGTAGCTTTGTTTAATCGGTACGGACTTACCTTCTACGCCGACTTTTGGTGTCCTTGCAAAACCCGTTTTATAGCCGACCAACGCCTCGATAACGGCCCGACCATTATTGACACCAAGCCCAATCGATGTTGCCAGTAGAGCCGGTAGGATAAAGAGTTTATCCAAGACCTTGCCATATAGACGTTTCTGGCCGCTCAAAAAGAAATAGGCATGGGAAAGGGAAGCGAAGGCAAAAATCGGCAAGTCTAGCCAGGTCAGTAAATTTGGGTCCATTTGTTGACGAATATGCACGCTGGGTAAGAGCAGGAAAAGACTATCAACAAACATCAAAAGATAGGTAATATTGGCGGTCAAATGTAGGCTGGCTTCAAACTTCCTTCTCAGGGAGATAGGCGCTTTCCAAATCGGTAGGAGGATTTTCTTCATGACCTCAATTGTACCCTTTGCCCAGCGATGTTGCTGAATCTTAAACGCGCGCATTGTCTCGGGAATTTCGCTCGGACAGGTGACATCGGGACGATAGATGAATTTCCAGCCTTTTAATTGCGCGCGATAGCTCAGGTCGGTATCTTCGGTTAAGGTATCAGATTTCCACCCGCCTGCATCTTCAATGGTTGATTTGCGCCAAATCCCTGCGGTGCCGTTAAAATTGAAGAACACATCTTGGCCGAAACGCGTAACTTGCTCTACGCCGAAATGCGCATCCAGCATTATCGTCTGCAATTTTGTAAGCGTATTTGATGGCGTATTTAAATAACTCCACCGGGTTTGCACGAGGCCGACATCTGGTGTTGTAAATTCTCCTATCGTCTTCATCAAAAAGTCGGGCTCAGGCAAGAAATCCGCGTCGAAAATTGCAATGAACTCACCGGTGACGGCGTCCATTGCATCCGCCAATGCACCGGCTTTATAGCCCGCGCGATTGAGGCGGCGGACATGGCTTATTTCAAAGCCCAGAGTTTTGTAATGCGCGACTCGCTCGGCGACGATTTGAACGCTTTCATCGGTGGAATCGTCAATCACTTGGATCTGCAAACGATCTTTTGGGTACTCAATTTCTGTAACCCGGTCGATAATTCGAGCGACAACAAATTTCTCATTATAAAGAGGAATTTGTATGGTGACTTTTGGAAAAACCGTCAACGGCTCAGGGGATGATAGGGGCCGTGATGTGACCCGTTTCATCAGCCTGCCAGCCGCAATACTATGATAGATACGATGAGCGCCGTATATACATAGAACTGAGACGAGCAGGTAATGGATTGAAAGGATGAGGGCCGCAGAAAGTGTCATGAACTTAGACTTCTAAAATTGGGACACGAGCGCGATTTGAATATTCGTGCCTTTCAGCGTATTGTCACCGTAAACTGCAGTCGTTCCGGTAATTTCTGCTGCCATCCGATCTGAAATTTTATATCCAGCGGTATATTCGAGGCGTCCCAAATCAAACTCAAGAGGGAGCTGTGGGTTGAGCGCGGCATTGGCGATTAATGGTGTTGTATCTAGGGGGGTATTTGTATTCGTCGGCGTCGTGCCTGTGTCTAAAACGTCGGAGCTGCCAGCGGCATGAATGCCGTCTAATTTCGCCCGTAAATATGTTTTCTCATTTACGTTAAAACCATACTCAACCAAAAATCTAAACTCGTCGACGGGATCATCTGTTCTGACCCTGTATCCCAGCTCTAAGCCGCCATAGCCAAGTTCGCCAAATGATTTTCCGAAAAGAATCTTACCTTCGTAATCTTCTTGCCCGTTCCCAAGCGGGAGTTCGGCCTCGTCATCATATAAATAAGGTGCCTTGAATAGGCCTTGCACGGAAACGATAACAGGTCCGTCGATGAGGCGGTATTTTAGCCCTAAATCGATATCGCCAACGCCAGATCCAGACGTCGTTACACCGTCAGACTGGTTTTCTAGATCTGTAAATGAACCCGTAGCGAAAAAGGTAAGGTCGTCTTTAATGCCATGTTCCCAATATACATTGAAATTGGTGTTTCTGAAGTTTTCAAACCCATTCTCCGGTCCAAAACGATTGCTGGTTTCAAAATAATTGACGGCACCTTTTAAATAATTCGTTCCTTTTTCCGCTGTCCAGGCACCCGCGAAAGCGGGGGTTGGTAATAGTAATATAAAACCCGCAATCGGGAGGTTTTTTAGGATTCTGCCCATTAGAATTCTCTCTCTTTCTAAACTTTCCAAACCGACATTTAAATACCAGCAAGTTTTCGAGGGGGCTGGACTTTCAAAAATGTCTGGAAATTCTAGTAGCGAGATTTTTTCTAAAGGCTCTTCACAATAAACGAATATCCTGTCACAAAATCTTGTGCGGTTGTGATGTGGCGCAAGTTTGTCGGTATTTAATCTATTTGGTCTTATCCCATTTGCCGCGCGGCCAAATCGAGCATGATTTCTTCGGAGCCGCCGCCAATCGCCATCACGCGGACTTCGCGGTAAATCCGTTCAATACGGTGCCCGCGGATAAAGCCCGCGCCGCCCAAAATTTGCATAGCTTCGCGCGCGCAATATTCCATGCACCGAGTCGCTTCGACTTTAAGCAGGCTTAGCTCTGCAATCGGGGGCTCTCCATTTTTGACGCGCCATGCACAATTATCGAGGAAAGCTTGGCCTGCCATTACACGCCGAGTCATCTCGGCGAATTTATGCCGTATCACCTGATGCTTCATTAGCGGCTTGCCGAAGGTCTGCCGCTCGACGGCCCAGGCCGCCGCGTCTTCAATACAGGCGCGGGAGAAGCCAAGCGCTTGCGCGGCCATGCCGATACGTTCGGCGTTAAAATTAGACATAATTCCGATGAACCCTGCGTTCTCATATCCGATGAGATTTTCGGCCGGCACTCTCACGTCGTCAAAATGAATGGAGGCCGTGTCCGACATCCACCAGCCCATTTTTTTCAGGGATGTGCGCGTGACGCCAGGGCTATTGGCCTCAATCAATAAAAGCGAAACGCCTGCTGCCCCGTCGCCGCCGGTCCGAACCGCGACAGTTAAATAATCGGCGCGGCAGCCCGTAGTAATATAGGTCTTTTCCCCCGAAACGATGTAGTCACTGCCGTCCTTGCGCGCTTTGGTTTTTAAATTAGCGACATCTGATCCGCCGGACGGTTCAGTAATGCAAAGCGAGATTAGTTTTTCACCCGCGATAACACCGGGCGCTATACGGGCCTTCATCTCTTTCGAGCCCAGAGCAATAATCGGCGGCAGGCCAATCCCATGCGTCAGCAAGCTGGCGATTAAGCCTCCAGAACCTGCCCGCGCTAATTCTTCCGACAATATCAGAGTATGAAATATATCTGTCTCGTCGCCAAACCCGCCATATTCTTCGGGATACCCAATGCCATTTATGCCAATGGCGGCGGCTTTTTGGTGGAGGTCACGTGGGAAGGCGCCCGCTTCGTCCCAATCATTGACGAAAGGCGTAATCTCTTTTTCGACAAAAGCCCGCACCGTATCACGCCACGCCTTATGCTCTGCCGTGTGGTGAGGCGAGGGTAGATGCGTGGCATCGAAATCATAGGGCAAGCGCATTTAGTGTCCTTTGGTTTAACTCTAGCACTCTAGACACGACGCTATCACATAGTACACCTTCATCAACGCCATAGATTTGAATGGCAAGGAGCCAGAGAATGTCGCGCCACTACGAAATAATTATAATTGGAACAGGTTTTGGTGGTTTGGGCATGGGCCATGACCTGAAAAAAGCGGGCCGTAAAGATTTCCTTATCCTGGAAAAAGCGGATAATCTCGGCGGGACATGGCGAGAGAATACCTATCCGGGCGCGGAATGTGATGTGAACTCGTGCCTCTATTCCTATTCCTATGCGCTAAATCCCGATTGGAATTATAAATGGTCGAAACAGCCGCAAATTTTGCAATATATGAAAGACATCTCCCAGAAATATGGGCTGGACGCACATATGCAATTCGGCACAAAACTGGAGGCTGCCCACTTTAATGAGGCCGAAGAGACCTGGATCCTGCACACGTCTCTGGGTGAGTTTAGCTGCCGCTACTTAGTTTCGGCCGTCGGACAACTCCATCATCCGCGCTTTCCCACTGTGTCAGGCCGTGAGGATTTTAAAGGCGAGATGTTTCATGCTGCCAAATGGAACCATGATGTAGAATTGCGCGGGAAACGCGTGGCCGTCATTGGCTCCGCCGCCAGCGCCGTTCAGCTTGTCCCGGAAGTCGCCGAACAAGCCGAGCATTTAACTATATTCCAACGCTCCCCAAATTGGATATTGCGCAAAGGCAATCGACGCTATTTGAAAGTTGAAAAATGGCTGGCGAAGACATTTCCCTTTATCATGAAAATGAACCGTAGCGCCTTTTTCGCCATGGGGGACCGTTTATTATTTCCCGGGATTGAAGGTAGAGTGTTTGAAACATGGATTTTAAAGCGCATGTTGAGTTTCAATCTTAAGAAACATATCAAGGACCCAGAACTGCGAAAGGTCCTGACGCCCGATTATCCAGTTGGCGCAAAGCGTATCCTTTTCGCAGATGGATTTTACCCCGCCCTGTTGCGCGATGATGTTGACCTCGTCGCCTCAGGCATTGACAGGCTGACGGAAGATAGCGTCATTGCTTCGAACGGAACACAGACCCAAGCTGATGTTGTTATTTTTGCGACGGGATTTTACACGAATCCGTTTTTATTCAACATAGACGTCACAGGGCGGGGCGGCGCGCGCCTTGCGGATCATTGGGAAAAAGGCGCCTATGCTTATAATGGTACGCTGACTTCGGGCTTTCCGAATTTATTTTTCCTCTATGGTCCCAGCACAAATACGGGCTCGGGC
>CALLBD010000102.1 GCA_938001915.1 uncultured Caulobacterales bacterium
AATAATCAAGACAATCGCGGCCTGCCATTCATAAGCGGCAATCGCGAGACCAATTTTATAGCCATCCCCCGACATGCCAATAATCTGCTCTGCGGAAATATTGGCCGCCACGAGCGAGGCGCCAATCGCCCACCAGGGCAAGGCTTTCCCCGCGAGAAAATAATCTTCTGTGCTCTTGATCGTGCCCTTAGGCTCACGGGACACCCATTGCGCTATCCCAAATAAAAGAACGGCATAAAACCCGACAACAATTAAATCTAATGTACTTAAAAACATCTTGGAGCCAGACTTTATTTCGAATAAGACAGGCCATATCCATATTTATATTTAATTGGCGCAGCAACGTCTTTGGTCGCCCCGGACGCGGGCCAATCAAATGGAAGTTTCCCCGTGAAGTCAAAATTCGCGTCACCCTTTTTATTCGCAATCAATATGTCTGAAACCCCGTTTCCTTCACTGCCCGGAAGCCAAGCCGCGACAAAGGCATCTGAACGCTCAATCACGGGATCAACGCCGCGCGGGCGACCCGACAAAAAGACAGTGACGACAGGGATATTACGAGCCTTAAGAGATTGGATAAGCCTAAAATTTTCATCCTTTTCAAGCGGCATATCAGTTGAGGCTAAGTCTCCATCAAATTCCGCATAAGGTGCCTCACCAAAGACAACAATGGCGACATCAGCAGGTTTATCTGGGTCCGTCTCGACCGTTCCGCCAGATTTCTTGACGGCGGATTTTACGCCCTCCAAAATTGTGGTGTGGCCCTTATAATATTCTTTGGGGTTAATGATGCGCGTATCTAGGTCGCGGCCTTGCCATGTCACGGTCCAACCCCCTGATTGATACGCAGGGTGATCACTTCCTGTGCCCACAACCATGATTTTGCTATCAACCGATATCGGTAAAATCTTGTCATTCTTTAGAAGAACAAGCGACTCTCTGACGGCTTGCCGCGCAACAGCCCTGTGATCCGCGTGACCAATTAACTTAGCTCGTCCGGCGAGTTCATGTGAAGAAGGCTTGCCATCTTCGAACATACCTGCCCTGATTTTTACTCTCAAAATTCGGCGAACAGCATCATCAATACGCTCCATCGGAATTTCACCCGATTTAACTTGTTTAATGGTGTTTCCAAGAAAAGCCTTCCACGCCTCTGGGACCATGATGAGATCTATCCCAGCGTTAATCGCTTGCGGGCACGATTGCTCAGTACAGCCGGGTATTTGAGCATGGCCATTCCAGTCCCCTACAATAAATCCATCAAATCCCATTTTGCCTTTCAGAACATCTGTCAGCAAATATTTATGACCATGTATTTTTTCACCATTCCAGCTATTAAAACTCGCCATAACAGTCTGCGCGCCAACACCTAAGGCCTGCACATATCCCTGCCCGTGGGTTTTAAATAGTTCAGATTCAGGCAAATTTGTCTCGCCTTGGTCATCTCCGCCGGCCGTACCCCCATCTCCAATAAAATGCTTGGCAGTTACGACGACTTTCTGCTCCGACAGAAAGTTACCCAGTGCAGGATGACCTTGCAGACCTAAAATAAGTTCTTTTCCTAATTCCGCGACGACCTTGGGATTTTGAGAATAACTTTCATAAGTGCGGCCCCAGCGAATATCTTTCGCCACGGCAACCGTCGGTGAAAAGGTCCAATCAATTCCCGTCACGGCAATTTCCCGTGCTGTCGCCGTGCCAATATCCCGCATGAGATCAGGATTGTTAGCCGCGCCAAGGCCAATATTATGCGGGAAGACCGTTGCCCCAACGACATTATTATGACCGTGAACGGCATCTGTTCCCCAAATAATAGGAATAGCTAAACGGCCATCCCCCGTGTCCATGGACGCACCATAGAATAAATTCGCCAAATTCAACCACGCCCCAAGCGGGCCATCTGCCTTGTTCGTTGGCCAAGACCCGCCCCCATTAAGAATAGACCCAATGTGGTATTTTGCGGCATCGTCTGGTGAGATAGATTTAATCTCAGCCTGAATCATTTGCCCAACTTTTTGCTCAACGCTCATTTCCGCCATGAGTTCGTCAATTTGGGACTCCACCGCATCGTCAATAGCAATAGGGTTGCGAACCTTAGGCCAGGTAGGATCTTTAGCTGCGGCTCCGCAAGCGGATAAAATGGAACCAGCCAATAAGACAGCACTCAAACATCTGAGGCGAGACTTGATACTCATAATAGGTTTTCTTCCAAATAAATTTTAGGCGTTTATAGCGGCGCGAAGTCTAGAACTTCGCCCGCACTCGAGCCCCATAGGTCCGCGGCGGAGAGAAGAAGCGTGTATTATCGAACTGCGTGATAATAATTGCCTGTTCGCGCTCGATACCTGTCAGATTATTGACATAGGCCTCGATTCGCCATTTGCCGTCATCGCCATGATTATACCCTAATCCTGCATCCACTGTGAAATATCCATCAACCGTATCATCAAGTCGTCCAGAAACATTATCGTCTGGATTAAAATCGATACCGTTAAAAATTGTCATGTGCTGAGAGGACCGATACCCAAGTGACACAACGCCATCGACACTTCCTGCGCTAACGTCCCATGTTTTTGAGACGGAGCCATTAAATTGAATCTCAGGCGTGCGCACCAAACGGTTTCCCTCAATGGATTGATCAACAGCGTTCACGGGGTCAACATCGGCTTGGAAACGGAAATCTTGAATTTCTTGCGAATTCACGACCTTTGCCACAGGCAACCAAAGGAGCGTCGCATCAAGATTCAGATTTCCAGGAAGATCTAATCCACCCTCAAACTGTGCCCCATAAATTTCGGCGTCAGACGCATTGAACGTAAAGGCATTTACCTGACCAGACAAGCTAGCCAGATCTTCTGCAGAAATTCCTGACGTATCAACACCTGCGGTGTCAAGCGCCTGTACTGTTGAAACCAGAACCGTTAGCTGAAGGTCATCATAGTCATAATAAAAACCAGACACGTTAAAATGGCCGCTGACATCGTCGCTAATATCAAACTCATTCTTAGATCCGAGTTCGAAGAGCGTCAGTGTCTCAGGACCATAGGTCGGCGCAATTGTATCAACTGCAAATTCAATAGGTGCGTTTGACGCAGGACTCGTCGCGAGTGACAAACCTTCTGTAGCGGCAATATTATCGTTGAAGCCACCAGATTTATTCCCTGTAGAAACAAGACCATAAAGCAGGTTTCGATCAGTCAAATCGTGCTCAGCCCGAAGCCTCCAATCAACGAAGTCATTCTCAAGGCGGCCATTTTGAACAGCAAAGGTCGAGTTAAACGGCGCGAGTGAGAAATCTACAACTCCGTTAAAGTCACCAACGATGTTATTGTCACAACTTCCCACGAAGGCAAAGGCTTCACATGACGGACGATCCGCTGCATTTGGGAAAACATCTTGGATTTGCATGCCGTTGGGGAAGATATCGTCGAAACCATCGCGCGCTCCAAACTGCGCAATACCGTCAAAGAGGAAGGCAATGGATTCATTGGCATCCACCGCGCCGTCACCGTTCGTATCTGGAATGATGATTTCACGGTCGAGACCCGCAAATTCAAACCCTTCCGTACCAGAGGCGACGCCATTGATGAAACAGCAAGAGAAATCTGGACCGCCGAAACCAAAGGCGTAACGCGCGTTAATGCCAAAACGGCTTTTGTCATCGTCGGTATAACGTAGACCGCCTGTGACGCGTGTTTTTTCATCGGCCAAATGATAAGTCACATCCCCGTAGAAGGAATAGCTTTCCGTGTCGGTGGTTTGGTTAAATTCAACCCCTTGGAAGAAGGGATTTCTGTCCCCTGTCGTCCCCAAGAATGTTCTTTGAGCCTCGTCAAAATAGAACGCTCCAACCGTCCAATCGAGTTTTCCATCCCCGAAAGAAACACCATCGTTGAAGAAACGAAGTTCTTGCACGATGGATTCCGAATCCGTTGTAAAACCAATACGGTTGAAATTATCAAAATCGAGCGGGCCTAGCGTGTCTAAAACACCTTCATAAAATGGTCCGACGGGAGTGGTGAACACATAGTCATAGACCAAATCACGATATGAGCCGATATATTCGACATTGAAGTGCTCACTCTCGTAATTCACTTCGCCTTTAATACCGTAATGCTCTGTGTCTTCTTCCGGTGTGATACCGCGGCCTAAGACGTCCCGCGGATTATCTATGTCATCGGCATCAATACCATTGCCGAGCGGGTTAGCGAAGTTAACCCCAGTGTAGCCGGTGCCTTTTTGCTCGATGTAATCGCCTGTTAGCGTAAATGTGAGCGCATCCGTTGGCTGAATTTTATATCCGACACGAATACCGAAATCATCAGCAGCCTCAGCAACCTCAAGTCCATCATCCTCTGAGGTAGGGACATCGACACCAGGAATATCGGCACTGTCTGGGGACACATTATTAAAATAACTATCGTGCTCACCTTTAAAGGCCGCGATGCGCAGGGCCGAATTTTCTGTTACAGCTATGTTTGCCACGCCCTCAATTCGGTAATCATTGAAGTTACCATAGGAAGCTTCAATTGCCCCGTCGGTTTGACCAATACCTGGCTCCCACGCAATGATGTCGACGGAGCCAGCAGTGGCATTTCGGCCGCGCAATGTCCCTTGTGGGCCAATATTTACCTCAACACGTGCAATGTCGAAAAATGCCGCACCGAACCCTGAGGGACGAGGCACGTAAACGCCGTTTAAATGCGTTGCAGCGGCAGGATCGCCGAGCTCTGTATTATTTGAAGACCCCACACCGCGAATATAGACTTCGATGTTGCCCGCGTTATTGGCGATAGAGACCCCCGGAATCTTTCCGTCCAGCTCATTGATGTTATTAATGCCAAGCAGGCTTAGCTCCTCGCCTGAAATGGTCGCCGCTGTACCCGCATAATCTTGAAGGGATTGTGCGCGGCGTTCTACCGTGACGATGACTTCGTCGCCGCCCTCGTCCGCATCGACATTCCCGCTCGTTTGCGCCACTGATGTCGCGGAAACAGACATTGCTGTCATTAAAGCAATGAAAGACGCGCTTGCGTGTTTATGATAATCCCTCATGAGCATTTCCCTCTGCTTATGTTATTTTTTTATTGCCACTTGTAAGGCAAGCACGGTTAGTGAGTGCAAGGTCTTTGCGATGAAGGGGATTTATTCTGCGGTGAACGGGAAGATTTACGCCGTTTTTGGCAATCTAGCGCGTAGCGCAGCCCCGTAAGTGCGGCTGACTTTCAACTGATTCTGGTCAGCCAATACAATAAAAGCCTCGCCTTTTGGGGCGGTGATAACCTCTCGAACTTTACTCATATTAACGAGTGTGGAGCGGTGAATACGCTGAAAGTTCGGCCCCGATAATTCGGCCTCAATAGCTTTGAGCGTCGTCCGAATTATCCGCGTTTCGCCACCTGTGTGAATACATACATAGTCCCCTGCGGCCTCAATCCAGTCGATATTATCCGGGTCAAGCAAGGCGATACGGTCCATTTCTTTGACAATCAAAGTCGCAGGTTTTTGACCCGCCATATTGGATTTTACCTGTTCAGAAATATCTTGCAAAATCTCTAAAACTTCAGGCTTAGACCGCTTCACTTGTTTAACCTTCAATAGTGCTTTTGCACGGGCAAGGCTTTCGGCAATATTGTCTTCATTTAACGGCTTGAGTACATAATCTACAGCCTGAATTTTAAAGGCGTTGACCGCATATTCCGCATAGGCCGTAGTAAATATCACTAAGGGCAAGACATCGCCCTGAATGGCTGCGATGACATCAAAGCCATTCATCTCTGGCATTTGAATATCCAGAAACATAACATCTGGCGCGTATTTCATAACGGCCTCAACAGCGGCCTGGCCACTATTGCACTCGGCGACTAATTCGATTCCGTCTATATCAGACAAAATAGCGGATAGGAGGTTCAAGGAGAGATCCTCATCGTCCACAATAATCACGCGGATGGGTCCATCGGCATCGGGCGCGCGAGTTGTCATGATGAGTTCGCCTCGTCTAGCGTATCAATTGAAGTTTCATAGGGAACCTTAAGGTCAAGCCTGAGCCCGCCTAGTTCTGAACGGCCGAGTTCTAAAGACGCTTCATCTGCGTAGTGAGACTTTAGCCGTTCAACAATATTGATTAACCCCACTCCAGATTTTTGCGCAATCGCCTCACGAGTCTTATTCTCTACATCCGCAATACCGGCGCCACTATCTTCTACGGTAATCCACAAATTTGGTCCTTCTGTTCTCGCGGTCATTTTTATTTTCCCACCTGCCACTTTTCCAGCAATCGCGTATTTTATCGCATTTTCAAATATAGGCTGCAGCATGAGGCTCGGAACATGACCTAAAAGCGCCTCTTCGGACACATTAAATTCCGTTACTAAGCGCGGCCCATATCTGACGTCTTCAATCCCCAAATAAAAGCCTAATGTTTGAATTTCATCGGCTAATGTGACCTTTGGATTGGGGCTTTTCTCTAAAGAAAATCGCAGAAAATCGCTGAGCTGAGAGAGGGTTGAACGCGCTTGATCTGAACGATTTGTTTTAATCAAGGCTGAAATTGAGTTCAGCGTGTTAAATAGAAAATGCGGGTTAAGTTGATAACGCAGCATTTTTATCTGCGCTTGCCGCGCCCCGGTCTCAGCGGACAGGCGCTTGAGCTGTTCCTCTTGGATTTGCTGTGTTGCAAGATAGCGTTGTTCTCTTTCAAATTGGAGCAAGGCGAATATTTTCGCGCCGAAATAGAGCGAGGTCCAACTCAGAAACACCATGAAAGAGCCGAAGTACCACCCCCCGAAATCTTTCCAAATATCATATTCTTGACCCAGCCAAAGAAAGGCCTGCATTCTCAAAATCGTCCAGCACACACTTGATAAAAATATTGAAGCGCCAATAATCAGGGTTTGCGTCCAGAAGGATGTATCCCACGCGACACGATAAATGGCGCGCAACGGCACACATATTAACATGCCCAAAATCCCTTGTACGATTGTATGGCTGACGTGGGAAATATTTGGCGTCCCGTACCAAACTGTAAGGGACAGAAAAGTCACGACACACAGCCCGCCCCAACCAATAAGTTGAAGACCCCAAAATTGGGCCTCTTTGCTTTGTTCAAAATCCACAAAGAAAGAGGGCAAAGCTTTTTGTCGTGTTCCCATTGTAAAATGGTATCACATAAACTTGGGGTAAGCCAATAATCGAAAATGAATAGTCCATCGGTCGGCATGCGCTAACGCCAACTGGCCATCGCGGACACAGCGAAACAAGGATTAAGCAGGACGGCCTGCGCGGCGGCAACCTCGATGGCTGCCAAATAGAATTAGTTATGTTTACGAGGTTGTCGACATGCATTCGATTAACGTCAAATGCATGCCCCCGCATTTCGCTAATACGAAATGCTTGGGCCGCGCAGCGATGGTTTTTGAAGAAACGGCCAGTCATAAACCCCAGAGTTGGCCCACTTGGAACCACTGGTCGGCTCTCGTTCCTAAAGCCCCGGCACAATCCGATGTCTCACCACCGGATGCTCAGACCCATCGTCTCTTGGTCCAGTCAATGCAATTTATCCAAAGATAAAATGCATAGCGTTCATTTATTGTTCCCAAAAATTGAACGAGGTGAGCTCCTACCTGTCCTATGACCAAAAGAACACGCCTAGTGTGACATAGGTTTTGAAAGCGTGGATTATGTTTCTGCATTTGAGGGACCCACCGCCTTAGCGCGTTGAAACACCTCACGGATATTCGGGATGGCGGCGGCGAGAGTTGAGGACGCCCCAAAAAAAAGCCCACCGAGAGGCGGGCTTTCGTAAAGCGTCGGGTTCGCGCTTGGCTTAGCTGCTATATTTTACAGAACAGCCGTAAGGCGCTGTATCGGCTATTGCGACGGGCTGCCCTGCATCCAAATCAGCAAGGGCCGCGCGTACATAGTTCTTTGCGCCAGGCACCGTGGATTTGCGCGCTGAAGAATTATCATCGATAGCGCCTTGGTAAACAAGCGTTCCAGCTTCGTCGATAATATACATATGCGGCGTTGTCTTAGCGGCAAAGGCCTGACCCATATCGCCAGACGGGTCGAGAACGACAGCGCTTGGCGCAGCGTCGCGCGAGGTCGTTAGCGCATTTGCGCCCTCGCCCGACACATAGCCTTGTTTGCCAGGCGCGCTTGAAATCACGGATAGCCAGACCGTATCGCTACCGAGCGTGGCTTCTTTCTGCAGGTTTTGCATATTATTGGTATCATAATGTTTTTGCACATAGGGGCAGCCGTCATTTGTCCATTCGAGAACAACACGATTGCCTTTAAAGTCAGACAGCTTGTGTTGCTTCCCATTGGAATCTGTGACGATCATGTCTGACACGGTTGTGCCATTTGCAATTTTCGCAGAAGCTGGTGCCGCTGTGGCAAGTAGGGCTACTGCGGCTGTGGCGGTAAAAAGAGTCTTCATTATATAATCTCCTTAAAATGAAACTATTGTCCCAGCGTCTCTTCTAATACGCTAAAACTGAGGGTTTGGGGCAGGACCAAACCCATCACATCATCGTGAGATGCTGGGAAAGCTAGGTATAATGGAACGCCGGCTCGGCCGTAGCGTTCCAATTCTGCTGCAATCTTGGCGTCCCTATTCGTCCAATCCGCGATAAGGAATGCGGTATTGGTGCGTTCGAATAAGGCCTGGGTGCGGTCCGTTTTCAGAACAAGCTGTTCATTGACTTTACAGGTCACACACCAGGCGGCGGTAAAATCGACAAAAACGGGACGCCCTTGCGCCCGCAATTCTGCGACGCGTTCAGGGGACCACACCTCTGAATCTAGGACTGCAGCCTTTACGTCTGCTGCGCCCGTGGACAGGGTCAGAGGAAGCGCGGCCGCGCCGAGTGCGACAATAAGCGCCAGCCCTTTCGCAAAGCCTGAACCCCGCCGAAACACCCATATGGCAAACCCCGCCAACAGCATTGCAATCAGCAAAAGCCCTGTCCCATTCGCGCCCGTCTGCAGAATTAAAACCCAGACCAACCAAATTGCAGCAGCGAACATGGGAAAAGCCAGCACCTGCCGGAAGGTTTCCATCCAGGGTCCTGGCTTGGGTAATTTTGCCAGCAATCCTGGTATATATCCGAGCAAGAGAAATGGCAGGGCAAAGCCTAAGCCTAAGGCGAGGAACACGATAAGGGTCGTTAGAGCAGGCTGCGCGAGCGCATAGCCAACTGCGCCTGCCATGAAGGGCGCGGTACAAGGCGTCGCAACAACAACCGCGAGCACGCCCGTAAAGAAAGACCCCGATAAACCGCCGCGTGCGGTCAGACCTTGACCCGCGCCTTGTAAGCGGCTGCCAAATTCAAACAATCCCAATAGGTTTAAGCCAATCACGAAAAGCAACAGCGCCAATATGCCAACGACTTTGGGCGATTGGAGCTGAAAGCCCCAGCCAATTTGTGCGCCTGCGGCTTTGAAGGCAATCAGGCCGGCCGCCAATAGAGCAAATGTCACGAGCACGCCGCCCGTATAAGCCCAAGCGCCCCGACGCGCCGCGGCACGCTCGCCATGTGCGGTCTTGGCGAGGCTAAGGGCTTTGAGGGAAATAATTGGGAAAACACAGGGCATGAGATTTAAAATCAAGCCGCCCAACAGCGCGCCAAACGCCGCCGCCCACAGCCCCATAGAGGGCCCTGAGATGGACGGCGCTCCGATATCGAGCGCGGCGTTTGTCGCGACCGTCACAACCTCGCCGCGGGTCTCCCCGTCAAGCGTATATGTCAAGACGCCTTGAACCGTCTCCGCAATGCCATTCGCCCAGAGAAATTCAGGAGCGCTCATAAGGCCAATACCCGTTTTACCCAGACGGAAACTTTGCGGCGTACTATGGCCCAACACGCCTTGGTCAAAGGGGAAGAAATAAGCACCGCTAATGGTGCCGTCTGGGAGATTTGTGAAAGTCAGCGAGAGGGTCTCATTCGCAAGCTCGGCCGCGCCCCTAACACTGCCAGGGCGCGGACTACTCAGAACGGCCGCTTGAATTTGCGGGCCCCAGATGACGTCTTCTATAGGCTCGCCCACCTCTAAATCTAGTGACAGCTGGCCTTCCTCAGGAATGCAAATATCCGCGCACACAAGGTAATAAAAATCGAGGACAAAAGAGAGCCTGTCGCCGTCTTGTGCCGAATTTGGCACAGTCATTTCCACCGGAAAAAGCGGGGCACCCTCAAAACCGTAATTAACGATAGGGCCCGTTGGTGTAGGATAAGGCAAAGGCCAAGCGATTGGCCCAGCCTCTACGCCAGCGGGCAGCGCCCAAGTCAGCTGGACGGGTTCACCGCTATCACCCGGATTGCGCCAATAAGTGTGCCAGCCCTCGTCCAGCTCAGTGCGCAAAGCAATCCAAACCGTCTCGCCTGGCGCCACCCTATCCAAAGAGGACACAAGAGACGCCGTCACCTTCCCGGTATCTAGCGTTTCCGTCTGACGGCCAAATGCGGTGGCCGCAAAAGACACGACCAACAAAAAAGAAAGCACCAGCCGAAATAATGATAACCGCATCCAAGACGAAAAGCTGATAGCGTGCATTTTGACCTACTCCGCTGGGTTGGGGATGGGCTGCGATTATTGTTTCAATTTACGTGCGACCGTTTGCGGGGAAACAGATCCGCGCGAAATCAAATCATAGGCGGTCGGCACAATAAAAACAATTATCACGGCTGCCGCTAATATACCAAATAAAATTACCACGCCGATTGCCGCCCCGCCCCCTGACGAGAGGATAAGCGGAACACGGCCAGCGGCGGCAGGAAGGCCAATCATGTCTAATTACTAAAAGCCGGGCGAGCATCCCGATACTTATTATCTAAAAACGGCCGTCGTGAGAATAGGTGTGATTTTGGCGCGACATCCACTTGAAGTTTCTGCCGCGCCGCGAGAGTTCAGCTCGTTTCATCAACGCAGGAAATCAATTTTTTGTTCCAAAAATTTTGAGTAAAACTTCTGCTTAACCTGATTGATGAGCTAGTCTGCGCTAAAGGTCCTAATCTCGAAAAAAATGGAACAGATTACGCCGCAGCCCGTTGGTATCATGAAGCCGTCTCCATCGACACGGCCAGTTAAAAGGAGAAATATTATGGCAACTGCCAAATCGACGAATAAAAAGGTTGTAGCCCTCAATCCAGATGTGTCTGAGCAAATTCAGGCCCTACGTGAAGACGTCGCGCTCCTCGCGAGCGCCGTGAAGGTGCAGACAAAAACGAAAGTTGCGGACACGACGTCAACTGTCAAAACTGCAACGACAGAAAAAGCGGAAATGGCGAAAGCTAAATATGACGAAATCACGTCGCAAGCCGAGACCTCCATCAAGGAGAACCCACTGACATCGGTGGCTATCGCTGCAGGCGCGGGCTTGCTCTTAGGCGCGATTTTACGTCGTTAGGGCCGTGAAGCTTCTCGGCACTCTCATAAGCCTGGCCCCCTTTTTATTGAGGGGGTCAAGCCAAAAGTCAGTCTCACGGATTGTAAAGGGGCTCGCTACGGGCCTTTTAGGGATGCTTGGGCTGATTTTCATCGCCGTGGCAACATTTAGAGTCCTTTTGGAAGCCTACGGCGCAACAATCGCATGTTTCGTCATGGGACTGCTCTGTATGTCCCTCGCTTTCATCCTAAGGTTACTCCCTGACAAATCGAAGAAACGGGCCCTCCGGTCTCGACCCGGCGCGAAACCATCCGATCCCCTGTCATCAGCCCTGCCAAGTT
This sequence comes from uncultured Caulobacterales bacterium, assembly GCA_938001915.1. Taxonomy (GTDB): domain Bacteria; phylum Pseudomonadota; class Alphaproteobacteria; order Caulobacterales; family Maricaulaceae; genus Litorimonas. The sequence goes on from CALLBD010000102.1 coordinate 11,731, forward strand.
CGCTGATAGACGATGAAACCATTGAACAGCTGCAATCTCGCATCATTGAGAACCCGTTGGCAACGACCTCAACCGCCTTTGCAGTGGGGCTAACCCTATCAAGCGGCGTCATCAAATAACGCTCTTTTCTTTTTTAAAATTTTTAAACCCTGACAAAACACATTCGGTTTGCATCAGATTTTGCGTAAACGCTACAGATAAACAAAAAAGCCACTCTCAGAGAGAGTGGCTTTTGCGCTGAGTATAAGGGGAAGGGTCTCAGCGAACGGTAGTAAGGGGAAAACTACCTATATGTGTTTAGCGCCGGAAAGGTTCACTCGGGCTTACACAGGTCGTCTAACGCAGCGGGTCGCTGATTGGTTCCCAAAAAAATAAGTTTTTTTGGTGGCACATGTTAAACGTCAAATTAAAATTACGAATTCGATGAAACGATGTGGTATTTTAAGCGTTATTAAGCGCGGGTCCAAGGCAAAGGGGTTTTTCTGTTTAAAATTACACATTGGTTTTTTGGGATAGTTTGCGGGCTGGCCGTCGGCTTCTCCGCGCCTATGGCGCATGCAAACGAACCGCTCGCCGCTATTGAAGGCGAAATGCCTAAGGATCTGAAAACCTTGCTCACTGAAGTTTTGGGTAAGGTGGAAAGCTCACCACGCTCACTCGCGCAAGCGCGCCGCCGCGTCATGAAAGCTAAAGAAAGCGCAACCTCCGTTATGCGGTCTCAAGGCTATTATGGCGCAGATATCGACGCCAGAGTTATCGAGCCGCCTGTCAGTGCTGACCTAAGTAAACGCCGAGCACACCGCCCTGTTTTGGTCATTTCACCTGGGCCGCAATTCAAGGTCAGCTCAATTGACATTATTTTTGAGGGAGACGCTCCCGATATTTCGCAGGATGCGCTTGATCGGCTCACGCTAAAACCCGGCGACATCGCGCTTGCGGCCGTCGTTGTCGCAGATGAATTACAAACCGTGAATTATCTTAACGCCCATGGCTTCCCTGATGCGAGCGCGGAAAAGCGCGCCGTTATTGTCGATCACGAAACCAAAACCATGTCTGTGGCATATAAAATCAATGCCGGACAGAAAACGCGTTTTGGCGAGATTAAGCAAACAGGCACCGCCTATATCGTCAAAAGTTGGCCCCGCATGGTTGCACCGTTCAAGCCGGGCGATGAATTCGACATTCGTGAGATCAATGCGCTCGCCTCTCGGGTGATTGGGACGGGTGTGTTTGACGGGGCAACAGCAATTTTGTCTGAGGACGCCACACCCAATGATGACGGGACTGTCACACGCGACGTTATCTTGAATGTCGAACAAGGCGCCATTAACACAATCAATGGAGAGATTGGCTTTTCGACAACAGATGGTACGGGCGTGGATGTATCTTATGAGCGCCGGAATTTTATCGGATATGCGCAAACCTTGACCTTATCCTCAAGCCTCAAAACCAATCAAATAAGATTTGGGGTCGATTATAATATCCCCTTTGCTTGGCGCGCGGACCGAGAATTAGACTTGAACGCGGAAGTTGCGCGCGAGGATACAGAAGCTTTGTCGGGCGAGCGTATCGGCGCGAATGGCCTCATGACACAGAAAACATCAAAAAAATTTAGGGTTAGCGCGGGCTTTGGTCTGGAAGCCTCCAGATTCAGAGAAAGCGGAGAAGATGTCACCTCCTACCTAATCGACGGTATCGGGCGCGCTGTTTATGACTCCCGGAATAGTCTTTTCGACCCCGAACTTGGCTATCTTCTAGAGGCTGAACTGATGCCCACTTATAATTTTGGGGATGAAGCAGGTTATTTCACGACAGCGACTTTAGATGGGAGCACCTATCGGCGTATCTCCGATAAATTCGTCGTCGCAGGACGGATGAAAATTGGTTCTATTATCGGAAGTGATTTTGACTCCATTGCGCTCAACCGACGTTTTTTTGCAGGCGGCGGCGGGTCTGTTCGCGGATTTGAATATCAAACTATCTCGCCCGTGGATGGGGATGGGGAATTAATTGGCGGACGCTCTATCTCTGAGGTCGGAGCCGAGCTCAGGTATAAAGGTGATAGCCCGATTGGGTTTGCTGCCTTTGTCGATGCGGGCTCCGTTACGGAAAAAGAATTTCCAGACTTTAGCGACATTCGTGCAGGCGCTGGCATCGGTGTGCGCTATTACACTAGCTTCGCGCCCTTACGGGTTGATATCGCGACACCAATAAATAAGCGCCCCGGAGATAGCGCTATTCAGCTGTATATAAGTATCGGGCAGTCGTTCTAATGGCGGCGGAAACCAAAACCAAAAAACCTTGGCTACGGCGAACACTATGGGGCGTTGTGGCGCTCATGCTCATTTGCGCGATTGCCCTATTCGCGCTGCGTATATTTATCGCGACCAGCGGCGGCGCACGCTTTATAGAATCCCAAGTAAATAAACGTAGCTTTGGACCAATTGAACGCGTTGAAATCTCGGGATTGTCTGGCGACCCTTTAAGCGAGTTTTCCCTTGCGAGCGTCACACTTTATGACGTCGACGGTGTTTGGATGCGCGCCAAAGATTTATCGATGAGCTGGAACGTTTGGGTCTTGCGGGATAAAGTTTTAGACCTAGATAGCCTCACGGTCAAAACCGCCGAGCTCATTCGGCGGCCGCAGCTCAATCCTCCCTCGACCTCGGCCTCACCAGATACCCCCTACACGGTTCAATTGGGAACGGGGCGAGTGGATGCACTCACCCTCAACGAATCCCTCATCGGACAAGCCGCTATCTTATCTCTGTCGGGAGAGCTGACCACGCAGGCCAATGGCAATATCCGTACAAAATTGGAAGCCCTGCGCCTAGACTCAGCCGGCGATGAGCTTGTCTTGGATTTCTCCCGCTCGCCTCTTGGGAAGATGAGAGGCGACTTTGTACTTTCGGGCGCAGCTGGCGGGACTTACGCCACCTTCCTGCGCGCGCCAGAAGGTGCCGCTATATCTGTCGCGGGCGAGCTTCGAGGCAACACAGAGACCGGTGAAGGTCAGATTGAAATCAAATTTAATGGTGCGCCGAAAGTCGCAGCGACAGGCGACTGGATGGGCGGCTCGGCCAATCTCAAAGCGAATATAAATACGGCGAATTGGGCCCTTTTCGACAGTGCGCGGCGCGGTCTCGGCGAGCGCGTTACGCTGACGGCCAACCTAAATCGTCAATCCACTCTCACGGATTTTAATGTCTCTCTAGAGTCGAGTCGTCTCGCGGCGAAGGCACGGGGCAAAATGAACCCCACCCAGAAAAGACCAAGCTCTGCAGAAATCACAGTCAACACAGATGATCTAGGCGCGATACTGCCGATGCCTGAAGGGTTCAAACTTGGCGCCGGCACGATAGACGGCACGCTGACGCTTAGTCCGCAATATGCTTTTGATGGGGAGATTGACGTTTCAGAAATTGAGACGCCTCACGGCAAAGCGGCCAGCCTCACAGGACCAATTAAGCTTATGCAAACTGGAGTGGCCGAATACGCGGTTAAGACAAATTTGGACCTGAATAAATTACGTACAGAGACACAGCTTCCCCTCGTACTATCCGAAACGACCCAGCTAAAAGCGGGTATGCGTCTCAATACGAAAACTGCACAGCTCAAAGATATCGCGGTAAACGTAAAATCAGGCGAAAACCGCCTAGCCCTATCTGGTTCCGCCCATTATCGAGTTCCGAGCTACAAGGTCTCAGGAGACGTCGCCGCCAGCATAAGCGCCGCGGGGGCTTGGCCCTCCGGCGACTTGCAATCGACATTTTCTTTGCAGAAAACCGCCAGCTCGGCCCTCGCAATTTCTGGTGACGGGGCCTTTACACCGAGCTCGGCTCTCGCCCCGCCCTTTGATCAACTCATCCCAGAGGGGGTGACCTTCGGCGTGAACATGTCGCCCGTTACAAATGGCGTGCGTATTTCCGAAGCCTATGTCCGGGGAGAGAATATTCGCGCGGCCTTAGCAGGCAGCATAACCGAGACCTTCGACGTTGACGGTGAAGCGCTATTACAGGCCCCTTTAACCTATCAGTCTGCCTCCGTTTCGGGCGAAAGCTCTGCGAGTTTCACTGTGACAGGTAGTCGCGCCGCTCCAAATATCAGGCTCGATTCGAAAGCCGAGCGCGTTGAAATTGGGGGCTATGCGCTGGACGACGCAAGGCTGCGGGCAGAGCTGGAAGATATTTTTGATGCCCCGAAAGGCCCGTTGCGCCTAACCGCAGACACGGCGCAGGGCGCGCTAGATTTCTCGACGAATTTTGCGTCTCGCGAGCAGGTTTTCATTACGGATGACATTGCGCTGAATTGGGGACGCCTTACCGCCTCTGGGACGCTTTCGAAACCAGTCTCCGCACCCATCACAGGCGAACTTCGGTTGAATCTCCCTGAAGACGGCAACCAATTTGCGCGCGCGGGTCTCACTTTATCTGCGCAAGGGCAAACCCAAGGTATAGCGCTTGAAGCGGAGGCGAAAAATATTGCCTATAATAATTTCGCTTTAGATAGTTTGTCGGCAAAAATCGAAGGCACCTTATCTTCGCTGTCGGGGAACATCGCAGCAAAAGGCCGGCAGCAGCAGGACATCCTCGAACGGGCCTTTGAAATTAAATCCCCCCTTTCTCTAACCCGCAGCGATGAAGGCGCCTTCAAAGCGACGCTCAATCCAGATTTGACCTATGGGAATATCGTTATCGAGGCAGGACCGCCGATTGCGGCAGAGTATACCGCTGGGGACATCACGCTGATTGCGCCTTTGCAGATCTCAGGCGCGCGGGTCGACCTGCGCTATAGCAAAACATCAGGTCAAGAAAGCTTGAACCTAAAGGCTGAAAAATTACCGACGACGCTTCTACCCCTACCTGGATTATTTGCAGATACGCGCGGCCAGCTTGACGTGGCTATTGAACTTGCAACTTCCGCTGAAGGTTCCGGCATAACGGGGGGCGGTACGCTCACGCTTTTGGATTGGCGAGGATTTGACGTTGATAAGGACATGGGCTTGACGACAAAATTGGACCTCTCCTTGGCGCAGGACCGGCTAAACTGGAAATTGGACGCACGCTCCCCAGTCGAGTTTACGGCCCAAGGCGACGGTGCACTCCCGCTTTCCAACACGGCATCCTTGACTGCCCTTCGCCCAAAAATGGACGCCCCGATTACGGGTCAATTTACGGCTTCGGGTGCCGCGGCGGCGCTTCTCAAGCTTGTCACCCCGAGTGACGCAAAGCCAAGTGGTCAGCTCCAAGCCAATCTGAAACTTTCTGGTACCCTCGCCGATCCGCTAATCGAAGGGCGCGCTACGGGCAGTGCTTTGAGCCTCGAGGTGCCTCAGCTTGGAACGCGGTTGAAAAAAGGGCGCTTCACAGCCGAGTTTACAAATGATAGTTTGACGGTCAGAGATGTATCCCTGTCTGACACGGATAACGGCACTATTTCGGGCCAAGGCCAATTCAAATTGGGTGAGTATGCGCGGCCAATCGGCGAGCTTAGTTTGAAAGCCAATGACTTCCGCGCCCTTGATCGCAGTGACTATGAAGGCAAGGTGACGGGAAATCTGAGCGTAAAGAGCTCGCAAGACACCACGCTCTTAGAAGGGGACATCACCCTTAACCGCGTGGAGGTGAAGCAATTTGCAAACAGCACAACCACAGTTATCGAAATTCCGGTTGAGGAAATCAACAAACCCGAACGCCTTGAGCTTATAGAAATTAAAGCCCCGGCCAGACCTATAGATCTTAACGTCAGGCTGAGGGCGCCGCGCCGTATTTTTGTACGCAGCCGCGGGTTAGATGTTGAATTATCTTTAGATGCCACAATCACAGGTACGCTCACAGAGCCTGAGGTTTTCGGCGAGGCGATAGTCCTCAGAGGGGGTTATAAGATTGCGGGAGAAGAAATCGAAATTGAAAGCGGAAGCATTAAGTTCAATGGTGCTATCGGCGAGGCCAGAGTGAATCTTGTGGCGAATACAACGACGCAAAACCTATCTGCATCAGTAACAGTTAAGGGAACAGTTGCCGCGCCCGAAATAGACCTCTCGAGTACACCTGAGCGGCCGCAAGATGAAATTTTGTCGGCCATTTTATTTGGACGCTCCGCGACGGAACTCTCTGCTATTGAGGCCGCGCAACTGGCGGGCGCGCTTGCGCAATTCTCAGGAGCGGGCGGAGGCTTTGATTTGATGGGCGGCTTGCGCGACGCACTTGGAGTCGGGCAATTAAGTATCGGATTGGGTGAAGAAGGCGGAGCCCAAATTACGGGCGGGCGCTACCTCGCAAAGAATGTGTACCTCCAAGTCTTCTCGGGCGGTGGCACAGGGCAAACTGGCGCATTGATTGAATGGGAGCTGCGCAGGAATATTTCTCTACTTTCCAAAATTCAGTCGGATAATGACCAGAGCCTGACACTTAAAGTCAAAAGGGACTTCTAACGCGGGCCTTCGGGTTATTAGTCGTCATTTTGATCCTCAACCCCTCTGCGTTAAATAGGCTTAAAACCGCGTGTGAATACGCCAAACTGAGCGTTATTTACAAGTCAGAGGTTTGCGCAGCAACTCATCAAAAAGGGCTTTTTCGTTTAAAGCACAATTGGTGAGAGTTTCGACCAAATAATCACCCCTCATAACCCAGATTTGATCCGTTGAAGCCAGGCTACCCCAGAGAGGTATATATAATAGAAATGCAAGCACATCACTGAAATCTCAGTGTCTTCGAGTAAATAGGTAAAATATCCCCAAGGTCATTTGGGGGTATCTATACACGGAGGTAAAGGCGGAAAACTTTCCCGGTGAAAAACATATTTCATCACCTCGTCGCGCATAAAATCTTCACAGAAAAATTCATAGGATTGACTCAAATATTGAGGTAACCGGTGTCATAACATAGTCTATTAACAATGTGACCCGGCATTTTTGTCTTCAACAAAGCTGAAACATAGAGGTTTTATTATATTTGGGCCGATGCAACCCTAAGAGGACCAAACGCAGATATGACACATCAACGCGACAGAGGCACAATTACCATAACCGATATTGCCAGAATGGCTGAGGTATCAAAAAAGACAGTGTCCCGCGTTATTAATGATCTGCCCTCGGTAAAGGAGTCCACGCGGCTTCGGGTCAAAAAAATCATCGAAGAAACGGGATTTGTGCCCAACCCCCAAGCCCAAGCCCTCGCATTGAGACGATCTCTTCTCGTTGGGTTAGTTTATGATAACCCAAGCCCGCAATATATAACTAATATACAAATTGGCATTTTAAAAGAGTTAGAAGAGACGCGCTATCAATTAGTTCTACGACCCGCCATACGCACAGATCCCGATTGTCATGATCAAATCTTATCCTTTGTTCGTCAACATAATCCTTTTGGGCTTATTTTCGTTCCTTCCATGTCTGAAGACCCAGAACTCACCGATAAACTTGATGAATTAGACTGTCATTACGTCAGGATGGCCTGTGTCGAGCTTGGCGATCCGAGCCGCCAAATCAAGACCAATGATGCGGACGGAGCCAAGCTTGCCGGTGACCATCTCGCTCGTCTAGGGCACACAAAGATAGCCCACATTCACGGTCCAGAGTCCTTTTTATCGACACATGAACGACGGGCCGGGTTTCAAGAAGCGCTAAAACATCATGGGATTGAGTTAAAACCAGAATTCACGGTTGAAGGCGCATATACTTATGCATCCGGAGTAGACTGCGCAAAACACCTCTTTCGTCTGACTGATCGACCTACCGCAATTTTCGCTGGAAACGACGAAATGGCGATGGGAGTTTATCGCGCAGCACAGGACGCAGGTCTGCGCATACCCCACGATTTGTCTGTTGTTGGATATGATGATACGACTATGGCTTCCCGTGTCTCACCGCCAATGACATCTGTGCACTCCCCTATTCGCGAGGCCGCGCGCGCCATAGCCAAGCTCCTCATAACATCCCACAAATCTAAAGAACACAAAGCTCAAGATGCGCGTTCAACCATTCACTTGGACCTTAATATACGCCAATCCACGGCACCGCCTGCAACTGAGTAATGTGATGAGAAGTGATGGATTAGGTCTGGACCTTTAAAATGACACCGGTTACCTTAACGGCTTTCCCAGCCTATATGTGACGCAGGAGCGTGAAATGAAAATTGCCCTTATTATTGAAAACAGTCAGGCCGCCAAAAGCGAAATTGTACATAGAGCCCTCAAAACAGTTGCTGAGCCTGCAGGACATTCGGTTTCACATTACGGCATGTACGGACCCGATGATGATGCCTCGCTTACCTATGTGATGAACGGGGTTCTGGCTGGCCTCTTGATAAATTCAGGGGCTGCTGATTTCGTGGTATCAGGTTGCGGAACGGGCATGGGCGCCATGCTCGCCCTTAACGCTATGCCAAATGTTGTTTGTGGGCTTGTCATTGACCCTACGGATGCGTTCCTATTTGGTCAAATCAATGACGGGAATGCCATTTCAATGCCTTATGCCAAGGGTTTTGGCTGGGCTGCAGAGCTTAATCTACAAGATTGTTACCGGAAACTCTTCGAGATTGAACGCGGTGTTGGATATCCCAAGGAACGTGCGGCAATCATGGCCAAAAATAGGAACATTTTTAGCGATGTTAAAGCCGCCGCAACAAAAGACATGCTGACGGTCCTTAAATCAATCGATCAAGACCTACTCAAATCCGCAATTTCTGGTGAAAAATTCAGTGAACTTTTCTTTGCGAACGCAACTAATGATGCGCTGGTTTCCTATGTGAAGACAGTGTTAGAAGTATAATATTCGAAATTAGGCTTTAGCCATATTTGTTTTTCTCTCCAAATTTTAGGAGCGCCTCATGCATTTGAATCCTTTTGACCTTAGCGGAAAAGTTGCCCTCGTGACCGGCGCTAATACGGGACTTGGGCAGGGCATGGCTATCGCACTCGCGCAGGCGGGCGCAGACATCACATTAATCGGACGGTCTGAGCCAACAGAGACACTCAAACACATTGCCGAAACTGGCGTACGGGCTCATTCAATCCGGGCAGATTTGTCCAATTCGGATGCCGTTGCTGATATTGTTGCAGAGGCGGTGTCAGAACTTGGACGAGCAGATATCTTGGTCAACAACGCTGGAATAATTAAACGCAATGAGGCCATCGACTTCACACCCGAGGAGTGGGACGCTGTGATGAATGTGAATTTACGCAGTTTGTTCTTCCTCAGCCAAGCCTTTGCCCGTCACCTCGTAACTGAGAGCAAATCGGGAAAAATCATTAACATCGCTTCCATGCTAACCTTTCAAGGCGGCATCCGTGTGCCATCTTATACGGCGTCGAAGAGCGGCGTAGGTGGATTAACAAAGGCCTTAGCGAATGAATGGGCCGCCCATGGCATCAATGTAAACGCCATTGCGCCAGGCTATTTCGCAACAAATAATACCGCTGCTTTACAGGCTGACAAAAAACGCAATGCAGAAATTTTAGGACGCATTCCAAGTGGGCGTTGGGGCAAACCTTCCGACATGGCCGGTGCGATTGTATTCCTCGCCTCTCCTGCATCGGATTACGTCCAAGGTGTTACCTTACCCGTGGATGGGGGATGGTTATCACGGTAAATTTTAAAGTCAGTCCTTTTGCTATGATTATTGCTTCCGCTATTTCAACCCCTATGAGGGTTTGTGCGGAGCGTAAAAATGGAGCGAAGGTCAATGACATCTCTATCGCAGATTAGCCGTAGCTGAGGAGGAAGCGGCCGCCGCGCGGTCGGCAGAAATTCATAGCGGCAGACGCTCTCAAGAAACTGCGCGATAGCTCGAGAACATATTATTAGGACTTTCTCGATAAAGCCTCCTACAACTCTAGATTATAAGTCAGTGTTTTAGATATGAGTCCAGCGATATTCCGGAATTTCCAGTGGGAGCTTTGAGAGCTTTGAGCGAGAAAAGTCGAGAGGTTTTAATGACCGGAGGCAGTGCGCTTTTACCAGGGCGTAAAGGTGAAGCCTTGAATAGTCCTTTGATAGCAACTGATCATCATCCAGCCGGATATCCCACAGTGGCCGCAGTTCAACATATGGGCAAGTTGATTCACGAAAGGACAGACGGTCGTTTAAACATAGAAATGTTTGCGGGTGGTTACTTGGGGTCCGAAACAGACACGATTGAAGTTACAGCCTCTGGCGGGTTAGATATCAACCGTGTGGCAATCGCCGCGCTAAACACGATTGAGCCCACGACCATTGTGCCGTCACTTCCATTCCTCTTTCGCTCCAAAGCACATATGCGCAAAGCTTTGGATGGGCCCGCGGGAGATATCATTTTAGAATCTTTAAAACCGCATGGTTTAATCGGTCTTTGTTTTTATGACTCGGGTGAACGCTGCTTCTACAACACCAAAAAACCAATACTGACTCCTGAGGATATGAAGGGAATGAGGATAAGGGTGCAAAACTCTGATCTTTATGTGTCCATGGTTAAAGCGCTTGGGGCCGATGCGGCGCCCATGCCGCTGGGTGAAGTTTATCAATCCTTGGTTCGCGGTGTAATAGACGGGGCTGAGAACAATTGGCCATCTTATCAAGGCGGTCGCCATTTCGAGGGCGCGCCTTATTACAGCTTAACGCGCCACGCGATGGCACCAGAGGTTTTGGTCATGTCATCCAGCAGATGGAACAAGCTTTCCAAAACGGATCAGGATATTACCAAACAGGCGGCCAAAGACTCAGTGCCCTTTATGCGGGATCTCTGGGACAAGCGTGTTAATGAAGCTCGCATTACTGTTTTAAGGCTAGGCGTAAAAACAAATGAAGTGAACGACCTCTCCGCATTCGGTGAAAAAGTGCGTCCTGTTTGGGACCGCTTCCTCGTCACGGAGCAGCAAAAGGCGCTCGTCAATTCTATTCGAAATATTTAGATATTTTAGTAGAAACGTTGAGGGCAAACTTTGTCCAATCTCAATACTGAGAAGCCTACGTAGAAAGTTACACGAAACCGACGGATGCACCCCAAACCAATCGTGATCGCTAATTTAAACGTAGCGTCGGTCGAGGGGCCTCAATTTCCTTAAGGTGTAAAGCGGAGTTTTTAGCTCTGCGTAGAACATTAAAGTTTCCTGATTTTGTTTTCTTGAGAAGTTGCAGTTGAATAGACGCCACGGTTTCCATCGTAACCCCTTTTGAAACATGGATATTGTTGTCTGCAAAGCTTTGCCCAAGTGTCGAATTATCGAGGCATTCCGTAATGGAGTTTTCAAGCGCTACCTGATCCAACGGTATAAAGTTGAAACCCTTTAATCCCTCCCGCTCAGTCACGTCGATAAAATCACCCATCATTGGATAGGCAGCTGGCGTTCCATAGATCGCGGCCTGATGCAGAACGCCCGAGCTTCCAGTTGTGCTGTCATAGTCGAAAACAGCGAGTTTAGCCTGGGTAAAGAATGTTGCAACGTCTTCTTCAGCCACATAACCATGGAAGACGATATTTGCGTCGGCCTTATGCTCATTTTCTAAAGACTTCAGATAACCGGGTGTTGCAGGGTGATCGCTCCCGCCAATGACCAACTTTACTTTCTTATTTTCTGCTCGAGACATATTCAATTTTTGGATTGCAGCAATTGTCCGCTCAAGTCTCTTATAAGTTCCAAACTTTCCCATTGTGACGATTATATTTGGTCGATAAGCCAGCGCTGGGATCTGAACATCAGAAGCCAAGGGGAAAGAACCATGCGGAACCATGAAAGCGTTCTTGGCTTTATATTTTTCTTTCAAAATATCCCAGAAGCTATCCAATGTGACGGTCATAAAGCCGGACATCAACATGGTTTTCGTCACAAAGTAGCTGGCAGCACCAACTAGCTTTTGACGGAATGGGCTTTTTGCAAGGTTCGTTTTACTGAGATCTACAGCCTCTACCAAATTATGCATAATCACTCCTGAAGGCAGACCCGTTTTCTGAGAAATCATGGGTGTTAGCAATCCGAGCGCAGCTGGAATTTCGCGATCACCAAAAGAGGCCGTCTGGAGATTGTATAGAGCGCCTTCGACCTGAGTTGACTTGAGTGCTCGTAATATATGGATACCTGCCAGCGGATCATTGAACCGCCAGACGCGCTTCACCTCTACCTTCGGACCCAAGTCGAGTTCTGGTGTCGCTCCTTTGTATTTATCAGCAATCACGATGATTTTCTTGATGTCCGAGCGGGCGGCGAATGCGTTGACCAAATGAAGTCCGTACTCGTTCAAAGAACCAGCACTTGGTGGAAAGGCCGTAACAATTGCAATAGTTTTCATCGTAAGTTCCTCAAGTGTTTTTTAATTGGTTGGTTGAGTTGCGACAGACATCGCATGCGATTGAAACACGAATTTCGACGGGCGGGATGAGCCATCAGCGCGAAGAAGGCCAAAGTGTCTTTGTTGGGCTTTGCGCCAAGGCCTGCGCCCCACGACATCACTGCTCACGTGTTCAAAGTCATTCAAAGTCCAGACGAACGCGCCATTAGCGGCGATTGATTGACTTAATTGTTTTTTCAAGCGCGCTGCCTGTCTGGCTTCAGCAGCGTGCTTAGAACGAAATGGGGCCCAAACAGTAGACCCTAATTCTGTGATCAAGATCGGCTTGTCACGGACTTCCGATTTTATCGACTGCAGTCGCTCCGCAAAACCTTTGACGGCTCCGTATTCATGGTAGGTCACAAAATCGACCACATCATTTAGGCCAAGCGCTGAGTTTGGATTTGACCAACCAACTGTCACCGGAAGATTCGGATATTGAATTTGAATATGACGCGCCACGACCGTAAGCCAACCTTTGACGACGCCTTCCCCCCAAACCGGAAAATCGAGGTCAGCTTGATTTTTGATATCTATTCCCAAGATGCTCGGATGACCTGATATGTCTGCGAGTACGCGATCAATATGATCCACGTCGCGTGTCATATTAGACAATGTGTAATCGGGGCGAAGATCAAATAATGTGACAAGCACCTGAATGTTTTTCGCTGCACAAAGGTCTAAGAATAGGCGTAGCTTGGCTTTTGCTTCGTCGCGTGTGGCGGCTTCATTAAAGTAGTTATGAGTTAGAAATACGCGAACGGAATTCGCCCCCATGTCTCTTATTATTTTGAGGTCAGAATTAATCGCTTCGACGGGGAACTCCTCCCAAAACTCTTTCCATGATGCAGATGCCGGATAGTAATTTACGCCCACGAAATTTGTAGAAAATTTGGTGTCGAACTTACCGCTACGGTCGTCGAATTCCAAAGATTCTTCGTCGAGGACTTCTGAAGTTTTCTGTGCCCATCCATTTTGCGTTTGATAGAATCTAAACAATCGCGTCTCATTAGCAATCTCATCGATGGATAAAAGTTTAAGTGCAGGATCAGTCTTGAATGTGACGCGCAAACTTGTCTCTTTCACATTTGCGATCCGCAGATCTTTATTCATGTGCAGTTCGCGAAATTCTCGTTTTAAACGAAACGGGACTGCGCAAGGCTCTTTTGATAACAGACATGATGCCTCTTTTGCCACTGTCAGCGCCTGCCCCGTGACAGCGATGTCAGACGCCGGCGTCCAGTTAGATTGCTCAAGTTCCGTAACGATTGTGGTGAGTTTCTCACGGTCTTGAATAGGGAGTACAAAAGCCTCCCCAGCCCAATTCTGCTTTACCAGTGAAGCGGATGAGCTTAAATGCTCATGAAGATACTCATTTGAGCCAACAGGGGTTTCAATAATGCTGGATATAAAACCAGCAAACACCACGCCGGACAGAAGGGTAGCAATCGCGAACGGCACCCGCTTGGTTGAATGAACCAAATTGAGTGTCATGCTCTTTCCTCCCGCCCAGTGCAAAATTTAGACAGCTCAGTAGAAAATACTTCAATATTTTTTAGTACAGCCCTGACTCTCAGCGGGGCCACATATGCATCCGGACAAGTGCTCTCATAGGCTAAACGACCGTTTGAAAGCTGCGTGAATTCCGACTGCTGAACTCCACTTCGATCGAACCAATCAAGGGCAATCAGCGTTTGGTCGGATATTGGATTATCAAAGGCATCACGGATTACATCCGAGGTTAGGTCTATAAGGTTGGCATTTCGAGACGGTTGGACGTTGAGGGCAAACGTAATGGGCTCGCCCGCAACCACCATGACTTGCGCTTGGTTCGACATCACATCTCCCGCAAATGCGTTGAAAGTCATTCTGCCAGCTCTGCGTTGAGCGGGGACGTCAAATGAGACTAAACCTCGAGAAATTTTTCCGTAGAGTGAAATTGGCACCCTATCAGAAACATAAGTCAGTTGCACAGTTTCATCATGCGAGCTTTTTCCGTGAACGTCTGTCATTTCGATCGTCACACTTATGTTCTGCCCAGGAGTAACGGTCTGTGGCCCCGCATAGACTTGCAGTATGTCAGAGGGAGCCTGCGCCTGCACCGGGGTAACGGAAAAGCTGCCCCCCATAATGAGCGACAAAAGCGATAGCGAAAATTTCGTATGTGTAGTCATAGGTCTTTTCTTTGCGAAGTTGCCTATGAATAGCTGCAATGGATGTGCCGCGAAAAACGCCCTGTTTTGCCGCTCATTTGAGTAAAATTGCAAAATGAACTTTGCGAAATGCGAATGTCTTTCCTGATTTGCAAAGAAATCACCTAAAAACACAGGGAAAATCGCGGTCTGGTATTTGCGTCGTAATCTCCGAAATATTGGAGACTAAAATGACCAAACAAAAAATCAGATTTACTGAAGCTTCACTGGAACAGCGGGTACTAAAGTCGGCTCCTTGGAAGCATGATAGAACATCTATAATTATTCCCTGCTACAATGAAGCCAATAGATTGCATCTGGAAGTCTTCCTGAATTTTGCGCGCAAAAACCCGAAAATATCCTTCGTCTTTGTGGATGACGGTTCGAAAGATCTCACCATTAGTTTGCTCTGCGGCGCAATGGCTGCCTTGCCTGATCAAGTCGATGTTCTCACAATGGCGCGGAATGCTGGAAAAGCAGAGGCCGTTCGTCACGGACTTAAATTCGCTGCCCAACGGGGTGACAAATATATCGCTTTCTTGGATGCTGACCTTGCAACCCCACTAAACGCTATCATTGACTTTATATCGGTTGCAGACCGGTTGGATAATATTGATGTCGTTTTCGGATCACGCGCCGGTGGCTTGGGCCGCAGAGTTTATAGAGACATACATCGTAAGATGATATCTCTGGTTTGTGCATCGATGGGACGACTAGCGACGGGCCTAGCTTTGAAAGACACGCAATGCGGAGCAAAACTGTTCCGCAATACTGAACATCTTATCAACTGCCTGGACGCACCTTTCACGGCGGGCTGGTTATTTGATGTCGAGTTATTCCTAAGAATTTCAAACCCGAATAAACGTGAACGAAAAAACTTCTTTGAGTATCCTGTTCTGGAATGGACCGAAATCCCCGGCTCTAACATCAAGTTTTCAGATGTCGTCAAGGGCGGCCTAAAGATGACGACCCTTATTTTTAGTCAATGGAAAATTAGAGCTCGTTTTCAAAATAGGCGCATCAAGCCGTCACCTTCAATGACCCAACATCTTCGGTCTGGAGGGGCTTTAAGCGCCCAAAGCATTCGTTCGATGAAAGCCTTAATTTCGGAAGAACGGCATCACATCACTTTAGACTTCTCCAGTGTCAAAACATTAGGACCATCTGTTTTCACAACTCTCACAGAAGTTTGTGAAGATCTCCGGGCGCATGATAAAGAGGTTTCTATTTACCTTCCAGATGATGCAGAGATCCTGTCCGCAGCGAGACGTTCCTCTATCACTGCACTTTTTGACTGCACAATTCGGACACGTCTTTCGAGCCACTTCACAGACAACGCCCGTTTCTCATTGTCGGAGGCTTAAGGTGCCCCGATCTCTCACCTTCCGTTTCCAAGCTTTGCGAACAAACATATTATTTGGGCCAGCGGCAACCTTATTCATCTCCGCGAATATCGCGAATGCTGCCAACCTTGTTTTTAATATGGTGTTCGCCCGCATCATGGGGCCGGCGGCCTTTGCTGATCTCACACTTCTGCTCACGCTAAAGCTTGGCATATTGTCATTCCTTGGTGCGCTGCAGTTTGCATTTGCCGAATTGACAGCAAAAGAAGGTAAGATTCATCAGAGCCGTCAACGCGCGAAAGCGATATCTTGGCGTAGTCTAAAATTTTCTATCCCGATCATGTTCATTGTCATTGCGTTGGCAAACTACATTTCTGGGACATTGAACTTTTCCTCACCACTGGCGCTTTGCGTCTTGGCGCTAGCAATTCCGTTCTTTCTGCCGATGGTGATTTACAGAGGCTTTACGCAAGGATTGATTGACCTACCAAAGATTATTTTTTCCTTCCAAGCCGAATGGCTCATTCGACTTTTTGGAAGTTTGTTGCTCTGGAGAATGGGGTTTGGTTTAGCCGGCATTGCTGCAGCGGTTGGTCTCTCCATCTTGGCAGGTTTATTCTGCTCAATGCGCAAAGAGGATGTAAAACCACTTCGCCCGCGAAAAGGACCTGCCCTAGACCCACAAACAAGGGCACTTGGCGTGGTGGCTGTGCCGTATTTGATTTTGCAGATGGCTCAAGTCTTAGTCTTGGACAGCGATATTCTCATCGCAAAGGCTAGTTCTTCGCCTGAAACCGCTGGTCTCGTTGCGGGGTTACTTCTCATCCAGCGCGTCTTCTTTTTTGCCTTTTTATCTTGCTCAACCATTCTTCAGCCCCTTGTCGCAGCGAAAAAGGATGTTCAAAAATCCCCTAACGAATTGCTGATGCTCTTGGGGGCAATTTCGATAATCACGATGTGCTCAATAGTTATCATCCTACCCAACTCCGATTTGATTGTACGCATTATGCTAGGGGGAGAGTATTTAGCCCTATCGTCAATCGTTTGGATTAGCGCTCTCACGGGGGCTGTCTTTATCGGTAGCCACCTTTGCGCAATCTATCAAATTGCTAAAGGCAAGAGTTTTTCCGCAGTAGTCGTTCTAGGCTTTGGCGTTATCCAGTTCATTTCGCTCTCGTTAGTTAATCACTTCTTTCCTGAAATCGGGTTACACACCTATTTCCGCTTAAAGTTACTTATTCAAATTGCGTGTGCAGCAACCTTGATAGGAATTATTCTGATGCCATCAAAAATAGAGAGGCTGATTTCCTAATATGACGGCAAGGTCATGGACATATTTAGCGATTTTACTGGCACTTATGTTTCATGGGGCGCTCTTGCCATTCACCTATGGGCAAACCTACGATTCTTACATCCATATGTTTTTCGGAAACCACTATCTAACATCGTGGTTCGATCCTTGGGAAACGCGGTGGTATACTGGCTTTACGGTGACGGCCTATCCCCCAGGAAGCCATCAAGCCTTGGGGGTTCTGATGCGCTTCATGGATATGCGCATCGCATTTATCGCGCTGCAACTCTTAGCCATTGGGATCCTGATTATTGGCGTATTCAGATTCAGCCGACTTTGGGTGAATGATAAGGCGGCGTCATACGCAGCAATACTATGTGGGTTTTCCACAAGCGTTTCGGAAACGCTTCACATCTTCGGACAATTACCCACTCTGCTTTCAATCGCACTGTTCCTAAACGCAATTCCTCACATATCGAGTTGGATTGAGCATGGACAAAAAAAAGACTTTTTCTTAGCTCTGTTTCTCACGGCAGCAACGACCTCAGTTCACCATGTCACGCCCTTATTCGGGACCGTCTTCTTTGTGGCGCCAATTGGCATTGCGGCACTCTTGGCCAATTTGAAAAGACGTGAGACGTCCAAACCATCAGGCAAAATTGCGTATTTAACATGGGTCTCCCCTGCCTTGATACGTGGGACCCTAATAGGCTTTGGGATGCTATTTCTAATCATCACAATTGTTTTCCCCTATTGGCACTGGTCCATCACCGACCCGATCACCCAAGTCAGCATTCCACATGGCAGTCGCGAAAACTTTATTACCAAACCAAACTTGGGATTAATTTTCTTCATAGTCCCTTGGGGCATGCTGATTGCCGTCGTCCCTTACGTAATATTAAAATCAATTCGAACGCCGCTTTGGCCTTTGGGCCTTTCGGTTTTAATCGCATTGTTCTTAGGAACTGGGGGAACCACGCCCTTTCCGCGGATTCTACTTGGGCTTGCTTTCGAAATTCTAACTTTGGATAGGTTTACCTTCTGGGCTTCAATTTTGATTTTGCCTTTCGCAGGATTGGCAGTTCAAAGCCTTTGGGAGGGGCGCGGCAAGATATTGTTCAACCATGCCTTCGGGTCCTTTTTGAGCCGAGCGGCCCTTGTGCTGATGCTTGTCAGCTATGTTGGCCTCGCCGTTGGGACCGCGCTTCTTCCTACGTTCCGACCTACGCAACCTGACTTCATTGACCCCGCACCCATTGTCACATTTATGGATGAAGATCGTCATTCGGATTGGCGCTATCTGACCCTCGGTTTCGGGGATCAGTTTGCCTACCATAGCGCTCTCATAAACGCGGAGTCAGTTGACGGAAATTATCACTCCGCAAGACGTTTACCAAGCCTGATGAACTACTCTGTGGAGCGATTGGAAAACTCGAAATATATGGGTGTTCCAGGCTTGGCGTCACTCAATCAATTTCTGACAAATGCAGAGAAGTTTCACCTGAAATATGTGTTTTCAAATGACGAGTTCTATGATCCGGTTCTGCACTACACAGGATGGAACCAAGTCACGCGGCTGAACAATGGTATTCGTGTGTGGGAAAAGCCAGACATTTCCCCGTTGCCAGCTGTGCGACCTCGAAGGGATCTACCACCTTACCAAAGACTCATGTGGGGAACATTGCCAATTGGGTCCCTAATTTGGGGCTTTTTCACCCTAATCGGTCTTGCTTTAAGGCAACAGCTGATATCGTCTGAATCAACCCCATTTTTACCGAGTGCACCCTCGTCGTTTATGACGATCAAGGCGCCCAAACCTGGACCAACTCAGACTATCGACGTTATAACTCAGCCTGCGCAGTTGCCAGCGACTTGGGTACCTCCAAAAACTATGACTTGGTTAGTGACGGCCTTGCCCCTCGCCGCTGCGTGTCTAGTGGCAATAGTAATATTTATCACCCTGCAAAATCAACGCAAACCCTTACAACCTGAAACCGTCGTTGAGCGTTTCTATCAACACTTAGACTTCCGTGAAACGGAACAGGCTTTTTCATTGCTCGCAAGCGATCCGAGTCTGGACTATGGACAATTTCTAAAGTTGCAAAAACTTACGGGCGGCCTTGTCCCCTCCTTCGGGAAACTCACATCTGTAAAGCCTTTAAATGTAGAAACGATAGAAGACGGACAGGTTCGGATAAAATCAGAGCTGACATACCTAACGTCTATCGGGATACGCCCAGTCATAGCTGAAATGACTCTCCTGCAAAACACCGAGAAAGTTTGGCAAATCAAATATGAGCCCGCCGAAAAAACCTACATCCCCAGCTTCATAGCCAAGCAAAACGCCCCGAATTTTCGCGACCTAACTGGACAAAAATATTTGACCCCAACAGACCCTGTTCAGAGACTAGCTCGGCCTGCGGTTGAAGTCATGGCGGCGGAAGTCATTGAGGAAGATGGCAGATTATTCGTCATTGGCCGCGTTAAAAACCTATCAGAATTTCCAGCCTGTACGAAAATTTTAGCGCGGGCGATGGATAATAACTTAGAAACAGAGTTCAAACAACATGCAGGCCGTATTGGATCGCATCGCCTTCTGCCTGGAGAGAGTTCGGCTTTTCGTATCGACTTTGAAGGTTATCTGAAAATCCAAGATCAACCTTTTAATGCGGCCTACAATCCTGACGAATTCAGCGTTCCTGAATTCAGCAGCCTTCCGTCTAATGTCAATCTGTCTCTTTCTACGACCGTTTGCTCACCTGCATATTATAAATCAGTCACATTCTCGGATATGAGTGTAGTCGAAGATGACAATCACGAGACGCTTTCCGTTACTTTGACGAATACTGGCACCGAAATCGTAAGCACGCTTCAACTTAAACTTTCTTATCTCGATGCCGATGGTCGCCTTATTTGGGTTGCGCCCTACTACCTTCAGAATAATCTAATCCCAGGCGAAATTCGACCCATTCAAATCCCCCTTTTAGGAACAAAAGGAAAACTCGTTTCTTCTCTGGACCGTCTGCAAATCAATGGACAAGAGATCAATATCAACTCGAACTCCATCTGGCCGATAGGAGTCCCATTCACTCATAGTGGTGCCCGCATCATAATTGACTATGATGCAATGCTGTATCGTCCACTGGACTGATTTAGCATTAGCATTCTGACACGTAAAAGGGCTGATTTTGCATTTTGCAAAACGCGAAATGCATATTGCAAAATAAACGGATAATTAGACTCATTTTAACCATCTAACTGCTTGAATTTATTGAACGTCGAAGTGGTCTCTCGATTGCAATGACTTTCCCGTAAAACGGAGTCGTGACATGACAATTGAGCAAAAGAACCCACCTTTCAAAAAAGCGCTTATGATATTTGGCGTAATTGGGACCCTTGCAATGGGGGGATGTTCCACAACAGCTGTGAAGTATGACGCCTCGAATGTGTCCGGCTTTACGGATAGCACATTACGACCTCAGGCCGTTCCGCTGGCAACAGACGCGCCTCTAAATATTGATGACGTGCGGACACGTACGCTCGCTCATAATTCCGAATATTCACGCGCCCAAACTCAGTTGATGGAGACGGTTAGAAAAGCCGGAATCCGGGGCAAAGATTTCTTCCCTCAAGCCTACGCCAACAGCTATGGCACATGGAGAAACAACGCGAGTGCTTCTATCGGCAAGAAAGTCGACGATACATCCAGAACAATGCCGAAAGACTTCTACACGGCTCAAGACCAAGCTGCTGCAAGGTCAAATCTAACGACAAGTTGGGACCTCCTAGAGATTGGCCTAAGCGGTTTCAAAGCTAACCGCCGTACAATAAATGCTTACTCGCAGAGTGAGCAAAACCAATATCAATGCAACAAAATGATGGTCGATGTTGAGAATGCCTATTGGCGGGCCGTTGCATTCGAACAAGCTGAAAAGAAATCAACATGGCTAAAAAACCGCGTGGCTTACGCGCTAGATCTGTCACAACAGCGCGCAGATCAGAACCCTGATACGAAGCTTCAAGAATTAATGTTTCAGCGTGAATTAATCGATATAAATCGGTGGTATCAATCTCTTTACCGATCCCTGCTTTCAGCGAAACCTGAACTCGCTCGCTTGATGAATGTGCCTGCAGGGACCAATTTTGCATTAGAATCTACGCGTCTGCCTTCCAATCTGGGAGAGCTTGGAGAAAAGAATGCGCTAGACCTTATTACAACAGCTTACCAAAACCGTCCGGAAATTCGGCAAGCGCTTTATCAGTCTGATTTGACAAAATTAAAAAATGAGGAAGACCTTTGGCGACACCTGCCCGCGATGCGTTTTTTCCTCGGGGCGAACCACAACACGAATAGCTTCGTACTGAATCAAGATTTCGCCTCCGCTGGACTCAACTTGAGTTGGGACATTTTACGCTTGGGCCAAATTGGTGAAACGAAACGAAACGGCAAACTCGCGCTCGCCGAACAAAGAAGACAGACAGAAATTCTCGCCAGTGCCATCATGGCGCAGGTTATTATTGCCCGCGAGCAAATGCACAAATTGGATTATGATCTGACTCTCGCGTGGAAGGCCTTATCTGTGCAAGGTGAAATTACGGATGACCTGTATAAAGACGCACAGTCTGGAGCGAAACCCGAGACATATTTAGTCAAAGAAGAACTGATGCGGGAATTATCCTTCATTCGTGAACAGATGGCTCGGGCAGAATTACATACAGCGAAAGCTCGTTTAGAGCAGAGCATCGGCATTGTACCAATATGCCAGGCTCCAACACACCTTCAGGCAAGCGTTCCATCGCCGTCTGCACTCTAGGCCGCTAAAAACAATGCTCTTCACTGATCCCGTATTCCTGACAAAGTTTTTACCCTTGGTCCTTCTGGGCTTTTTCGCAACGCTGTTCTCCAAAACGCGTTGGCATAGCCAAATCCTATTGATTGGCGCCAGTCTTGTTTTTTACAGCTGGTTCAAATCAGAGTACTTAATACTTTTGATCGGGTCGATGGGCGTCAACTACGCGCTCGCAAAACATATTTTGGCACAACCCGGGACACGAAAATCCAAACAGGTTTTGATTATCGGCATCGTCGCCAACCTACTGCTTCTAGGTGTCTACAAATACCTCGGTTTCCTAACTGTGAATTTCAACGCCCTATTCGACCTAGGTCTCCCTGATCCAAAGCTACTTCTACCGCTCGCAATTTCTTTCTTCACTTTCCAACAGATTTCCTATCTGTGTGACAGTCATGCAGGAAAGATGGACCCGGCCTCGCACACCCCGCTTGAATATGCGTTGTTTGTTACATTTTTTCCGCAGCTAATCGCGGGACCTATTGTCCATCACGCAGAGATGATGCCGCAATTTCGAAAATTCATCACGCCAAGCGCGCGTGCGATTATGTTTTGCGAAGGCCTATGTCTCTTCGCGCTGGGTCTTTTCAAAAAACTGGCGATCGCAGACTCCATAGCTCCCTACGCCAACCAAGTTTTCGCCTCTGTCGATAGCGGCGTTGCTGTGACTAGCATAACGGCTTGGGGCGGTGCCCTCGCCTATACCTTCCAAATCTATTTTGATTTTTCGGGCTATTCCGACATGGCCATTGGCCTTGGGCTTCTGTTCGCAATCCGCCTACCGTGGAATTTCAACTCTCCTTACAAATCTGAAAACATGTCTGAATTTTGGCGGCGTTGGCACATGACACTCAGCCGCTGGTTACGCGATTATCTCTACATACCTCTTGGCGGTAACCGTCACGGCAAGGTACGCCAGTACATCAACAATTTTGCGACAATGGTCCTAGGCGGACTATGGCATGGCGCCCACTGGAACTTCCTCATCTGGGGTGCACTACACGGTTTCTATCTCATC
>CALLBD010000103.1 GCA_938001915.1 uncultured Caulobacterales bacterium
TCAAAAGTCGATGATTGGGATTATGATTGGTCCCTCAATATCGCGAAATAAGAGGCTTACGAGGCCAAGGGCGATGTTCGTCCTTGGCGCAGAATTTCTAACTGACGCTCCAGCTGAGTGTTTCGCCCGCATGGAACGGAATGATATCCGTCTCTGAGAGGGTGAGGCGTTCTGGGACCTTTTGGTCTTTTTTCGACAGGGTGATGGTGCCTTCATTCAGCGGCAATCCGTAGAATTTCGGGCCATTGATACTGGCGAATTTTTCGAGCTTATCTAGCGCGCCTTCCTCTTGAAAGGTGAGGGCGTAGCTTTCGAGCGCATAGGGCGCGTTAAAGACCCCCGCACAGCCGCAGGCGCTTTCTTTGGCGCCTACTGCATGGGGCGCGGTATCTGTGCCGAGGAAGAATTTATGCGAGCCTGATGTGGCGGCCTTACGTAGGGCAAGGCGGTGCTTTTCACGCTTAGCAATTGGCAGGCAATAATAATGCGGGCGGATGCCGCCTTCGAAAATAGCGTTACGATTATAGCGCAAGTGATGCGGCGTGATGGTTGCGGCGACATTATCTCCCGCTTCCGCCACGAAATCTGCGGCCTCTTTTGTCGTAATATGTTCGAAGACGATTTTCAGCCCAGGATGTTCGCGCACAAGACCGACCATGACTTCGTCGATAAAGATGGCCTCGCGGTCGAAAATATCGACGTCTTTATGCGTGACTTCCCCGTGGAGCAGCAGCGGCATGCCGACGTCTTCCATCGCATCTAAAACGCCGTGAATATGTTTGATGTCAGACACCCCATGCGCGGAATTCGTCGTGGCATTTGCGGGGTAGAGTTTCGCCGCGGTGAAGACGCCTTGGTTTTTACCCTCACGCAATTCGGACGGGGCAATTGTATCTGTCAGATAAGCGGTCATGAGCGGCGTGAAATCTAAGGACGGGTCAACCGCCGCCATGATGCGGTCCCGATAGGCTCGGCCCGCGGCAACGGTTGTCACAGGTGGTTTCAGATTGGGCATCACTATGGCGCGGGCAAATTGCCGCGCGGTGTGGTTGACTACATCAGACAGCATCGCGCCATCGCGTAGGTGAACATGCCAATCATCGGGGCGGCGAATTGTGAGCGTATCAGTCATAGGCAAAGGCTAGCCGAGGCCGAGGGAGCGGTCTAGGATTCGGGCGCGTTTTAACTGCCAATATATAGGGGTAAGCTCAGTCCCAATCTCGCCGTTGTAGGGCCAAGAGCTCATTGCCATCCGCATCATAGAGCGAGAGCTTCAGATGGGTGGCTTGGAATGTCCGCGTCTCTTGGAGTTTTTGTAGAAACTGTGTTTCGGCCTGCATGATGTCACCGCAATATTTCTTTGTGCTCGCCAGTGCGCCAAACGCCAGAGTTTGGCCATTTTGCGTATATTGCCCAAAGAAACGATTGCAGCCCCCATGGCCAATGACTTCACCTCCCGCTTTAAAGGCCAGAAATTGTTCTGCGGCTCCGGGGTCAACGGGACCCCATTCACTGCCTGCTAGTGTGGCGAGCGGGCGGGTTTTACGTACATCGCTGGCAACTTTAGCGCAGCCCACAAGTACAAGGGCGCCTACAGCGAGGGGAAGGATGATAGGAAGCGCCATTCTCATCGCTCTCTATAGGGATCGCCAAGCATGGACGAAATGTGCCGTCCATTCTCGGCGAGGGCGGCTACATCCACACTGACTTGTTGCGAGCATTTGGTATGACGTTCTTTTTCTTGGTAATAGCCCGCGTTGAAAGCGCGAACGAGCTGGCGGTGACGGTCTATATCATCACCTGCTTCGACCTCCATCATGCGCTGGCCATAATCCCGCCATTTCTGGTCATTTAAGCCAAAGCATAATGTTCGCAGATAATGGATTTGCCCAATATTCTTCGACAACGCCTCGACGAGATTGGTCATGGTGACCATATCTTCTTCGATGCGTAATTCCGCCGCCTCGCGGGCTTTTTCTGCGAGTTCGCGTTTTTCGCGCTCCGTTAGGTCTTTGGGGGCAGCTTCTTCCGTAGGCTCCGAAACTGGGTTAGCTTCGGCATCCTGCGCGAGAGCCGGGCTCACGAAAAGGAGCAAAGGCAAAAGGGCTATGGTCCACCGGAACAACATACCCCTTGTTTACGTGCCGTTAGCCAAAAACGAAACCATTTTTGCATGTCCTTCGCGAATGACCTGAACAGTCTCATCCCACATGCCTAGCGCATTCATTTCTGAGAGAGGGATAAAGCGGGCTTTATCGGCGTCATCGCCTGCCTTGGGTTCGCCAGATGTCCAGCGCGCGAGATAATCATGCAGGCGATAATGATACCCTTCAAAATCTGCATCAAGCGCGGTGATTTTTGTGAGCAGGTCAGCGCTTACGCTGGTCTCCTCTCGCAGCTCTCTTAGGGCGGCCTGGGCTTCGGTTTCGCCGGTTTCGATACGTCCACCCGGGATGGACCATTCGCCTTTACGCGGGGCCGTACCGCGCTTGATGAGGAGGACCTCGTCACCGCGCAGACAAACAATGCCCACACAATGTGTTCGTTTATGAGTCATGGATGTTCCCTTAGCGAGTTGAGCTCTCTATAGCGAGAACATGTGTGGACGCTTTACATTAGCTGGGAATTTGGACCAGATTGCGACCCGCTTTGCGGCGAAAACAAGTGAGGATGGTTTGTGGGATTGGCAGCCGCGCTATAATATCGCCCCCGCTACGGTTATTCCTGTGGTGGCGTTTAACGGGGCAAAAGCGCGCACCATTGTGCCCATGCGTTGGGGGCTCCATCCGGCATGGCGAAAAGAGCCGCCCGAAGGTCGCCCACTTTTCAACGCCCGTGTTGAAACCGCGGCTGAAAAACCCAGTTTCAGAACGCCCTATAAACGCCGCCGCGCACTCATCCCGACGACGGGCTGGTATGAATGGGAACGTGTCGAGATGCCGTCCGCCGATGGGAGGGGAACGAAAGAGGTCAAGCACCCGCATTTCATTTTTGAAGATAGTGATAATATCGGCGAGGAAATTTTTGCCTTCGCGGGACTATGGGAGCGCTGGCATGTCGATGAAGGGATAGAGCTCTTGTCCTGCACGATTTTGACAACCGCCGCGCAAGGACGTGTGAAAAATTTGCATCACCGCATGCCTGTTCGCCTGCCCGAAAGCCGATGGGATGCGTGGCTGGACTGGGATGAGAAGCCCGATTTTACACTCAGGGCGATGCGGGGCGGGACAGATCTCGGCCATTATGAAGTTGACCGGGCTGTCGGGAACGCCCGCAATGAAGGTGCGCATCTGATTCAGCCCATAAGCGCGGCTGTTTAATTCAGCTCTGTCATCTCTTGTATGCGCTCTTGTGGTGTCTCCCGCGCAACAAAATCGGCCACGAATGCGCCGCGTTGTCCGAGCGGGCGGCAAGGTCCACGCGTAGTATCGACAAGGGTTTGACGCTCTAGTTCAGAATTTAATTCTGCGCCAATAATCACAACCATCGCTGTGAGCCAGAACCAGATGAGGAGAATAATAACAGAGGCTATTCCGCCGAAAATTTCATTGTAAGATCCAAAATGGGTGACAAATTTGGAGAACCCAAAGCAAATACTCAGCCAGCTGATGAGCGCAAAAATAATACCGGGCATGACCCATCTCTTCCGAGCGGGCCGCCGTGACGGACCAAAGCGGTACATGACGCCGCAGGCTACGCAGAACAATGTCATGAGAAGGAGCCAGGGCAAAGTACGCGTTGCGAAACTCATGGAGTCATCGATATTTGAATAGGACAGGGCAGCTGACACACCGATTATAATACACAGTGACCCCCAGACAAATATCAAGCTACCTAGGGTCATAAGAAATCCGAAGAAGAAAAAGAGAATGGTGTTGCGCGACTCAACCTCTTCATAGGCGACATTCATAGCTCGCATCATGGCTCGAATGCCTGCGCCTGCGGAAAATAGCGCAATGCTTAAAGACAATATAATACCGAAACTGGCGGCGTTGGGCGGGGCAGATAATACGCTGGTGATTTGATTGTCCAAGATACCATAGGCTTCGGTGGGGAGGAGCGAAGCAAAATTATCCATGATCCCCTGAACGTCTTCGGGGTCTACAAAATATGAGACCGTCGACAGCGCGGCGGTTGTCAGGGGGAAAACAGCAAGAAGGGAGAAAAAGGCAACGCCAGCGGCAATCACGCTGACATTGTCATGATGGGCCTCTTTCCATGTGCGTTTCAGAACAGATAGCCAGTCAGATAAGCCGAAGCGCCAGGGTGTATCTACCTCGCATTGTTCAAAATTTGTCGCATATGATTTCACCTTTGGCGGGCCTATGCCCCTTTTTTGGGCGGTTGAGGCCGCGCAAAGACAAGCTCATCATCTGTGGAGCGCGCAGGGTCGAATTTATATCCGTTTGAATTAAAGTCTTTTAATCCGTCGGCGCGGTCAATGCGATTTTGTATAATCCAGCGAGCCATTAAGCCTCGTCCGAATTTGGTATAATATTGGATAGGCCGCGATTTCCCGTCCTTGTCTTCCATAAACTTCGCGATGATAATTCGGTTTTTCAACGTCTTGGGGTTGGCCGCTTTGAAATATTCATTGGAGGCCAGATTGACGATGGTTTGGTCTTCATGGTTTTCTAAGTCTTCCGCCAAAGACGGCGCGACCGTATCGGCCCAAAATTCATAGAGATTTTTTCCACGCGAGTTTTCGAATTTTGTGCCCATTTCTAAGCGGTAAGGTTGAATAGCATCTAGCGGCCGCAAAACGCCGTAGAGCCCAGACAGAATACGCAAGTGATCTTGGGCATAGGTTAGGTCCTCATCAGAGAGCGTTTTCGCCTCAAGGCCCCAATAGACATCGCCGTCAAAGGCCAGACCTGCAGATTTTGCGGAGTTTGATTGTCCGTCTAAATTAAACGCCTGAAACCGCTCGACATTCAGCTCCGCGAGATTGTCAGAAATGTGCATAAGTTTTTTGAGGTCGTCGGCGGTTTTAGTTTTTGCTAATTCAGCTAGTATTTTCGTCTCCGGCTCAAAGCGGGGACGGGTCGCAGACAGCGCAGTTTGCGCGGGGTCCATATTCATTTTTTTGGCAGGGGAAAGTAAGGTTAGCATATTTTGCTCCTCCTAAGATCAGCTGCGGGAGTGCAGCTCGTATCCGTGGGTTGGTGAGATTAAGATATAGAGGCAGTGGGCTTGAATTGCGAGTCACAGATATATCACAGTCGGGTGAGCTCTAAATCATAACGCGGGGGTTCATTATCCCATCAGGGTCGAGCGCGGTTTTCACGGCACGTAGGAGTTTAAGCTTCACGGGGCTGGCCCGCTGGGCGAGGTCATCGCGTTTCATAATGCCTATGCCATGTTCCGCGGAAATAGACCCTCCAAGGCTTTCTACAATATCAAAGACGCGCTGGCTTAGAATATCCCAATTTTCGAGAAAGGCTTCACGGTTTGCGCTTTCAGGTTGGGCAATATTATAATGGATATTGCCATCGCCAAAATGTCCAAAGCCAACGGGTCTACAACCTGCAACGATGTCTTCCATGGCGGGGTCTGCGAGGGCAAAGAAATCAGGGATTTTGTCAATCGGCACGGTGATATCGTGTTTAATTGATCCCCCGAGGAACTTTTGCCCCGCACTCATATGTTCGCGGATGGAAAGTAACTCTGCAGCTTGGGTTTCATTCATCGCAATGAGTGCGTCTTTTATCTCGCCTGTCTCTAAGGCGGCCCCAATTGTCACTTCGGCAATCGCTAAGCCTTCGGTTTCCGATTCGACTTCCCAATCACATAGGAGGTACCAGGTGTGAGCGTTGTCAAAGGGGTCGCGAATGTTCTCGAAATTATCGACGACGGCGCGGTATCCTATGGCGGGCATGACCTCGAACATGGCAAGGCGTCCGCCCGCGCGGAATGGCTCTAGGAGCGCGACAGCGGCGGCAGCGCTCTCCAGTCCAATCAGGGCACGTTGCACATATTTGGGTTTCGGGAAAAGCTTTAGCGTGGCCGCCGTGATTATCCCCAAAGTACCTTCTGCGCCGAGGAACAGGCGGTTTAAATCATAGCCCGTATTATCCTTGCGCAAAGACGTCAGACCATTGAAAATTGACCCATCGGCTAGGACGGCTTCCACGCCAAAGACGAGCTCTTTCGTGGTGCCATATTTCAATACATGATTGCCGCCCGCATTTGTAGATAGCACGCCGCCTATCGTGCAGCTGCCTTGACTCGAGAGGGTAAGGGGGAATTTTCGGTCTGCGCCATCCGCCGCGTCGAGGACCGATTGTAATGTCGCGCCCGCTTCGACGGTCATTGCATTTGCCGTGGGGTTGATTTCCCGAATGGCAGTCATTTTTTTAAGGCTGATAAGGACTTCGCCTTGCGGCGTGTTGCCGCCGACCAACCCCGTATTGCCGCCTTGCGGCATCAGAGGGATTTTATGCGTGGCGCAAATTTTGACGGCAGCCGCGACTTCCTCGGTTGTGCGCGGCGTCAGTAAGAGAGGTGTCTTGCCGAAATATTTGTCCCGCCATTCGCGTAAGTGCGGGTCGATGAGGTCTGGGTCTTGTGTCCAGGCGCTGGCAGGCAGGGCGGTTTTCAACGCTTCGATGCCCTGACTTATTTTATCTGCATTCATGGCGATATCTCTAACGTGCCTTGGCGCAGGATTTTTACATCATTTTTAACGACTGAGACAATGGTCGAGGGTAGCCCAGATAATGGGATGTCCGTCTCAAGCCCGCCGTCAATCTCTTGGCCCAATTCTGCGAGAGCCGCCGCGTAGGAGACACAGTCTTTTTCGCCAGACCGATTTGCGCTGGTCAGAGCTAAGGGTCCATCAAGATTATCCCGCCATGCGGCCTCTGGACAGCGCAAGGCAATCGTTTTGGTTTCGCCAGAGTGTGACAGGCAGTTCGGGTCTATCTTTAGGTCAGGCTTGGCTTCAACGATTATCGTCAAACTCCCTGGCCAATGCTGTTTCGCGAGCGCAATCGCGC
This sequence comes from uncultured Caulobacterales bacterium, assembly GCA_938001915.1. Classification (GTDB taxonomy): domain Bacteria; phylum Pseudomonadota; class Alphaproteobacteria; order Caulobacterales; family Maricaulaceae; genus Litorimonas. The sequence goes on from CALLBD010000103.1 coordinate 6,999, forward strand.
GGGGTGAAAATTCCCCTAAGCTTCGTGCAGCCGCGACGTCTTTGACGCAAACGGCTAGAGGTTTTTGGAATGTACGGCCTTTTATCGCATAAATTCTCTCGACCGCGCGGGTATCTGCGGCACGGCAGGCGAGACCATAGACTGTTTCGGTAGGCAGGAGTACGACGCCGCCAGCGGTCAAAATTTGGTTGATATCGGTGTATTCACTCATCGCGCTTCGTTAAATTCAGCCTCAATGCGCAACGTAACTTCATCGCCAATCCCAAAGTTGGTCAGGTAGTCCATTCCCCAATCCGAGCGATTGAGTTTACCTGTAGCAGAGAATCCCAATGTCGCACCTGGATTACCAAAGCTCTTTCCTGCCCCATTATAGGTCACGTCTAACGTGACGGGTTTCGTCACGCCGCGCAGAGTCAAATTGCCCGTGACTTGACCTGTGTTGGCGGTTTTCGTGGCGGAGGATGTCGCTGTGAACCGGATTTCTGGATAGCTGTCGCCGTCAAAATATTTGCCATTTGTCGCGAGTGTCTCGTCCCATTCACTATCGCCGGTGGAAACACTTTTTGGGTCGATGCGAATATCTAAGGCGCTATTTGTTGGGTCGTCAGGATTGAAGTTTAAAGCACCCGAAATTGTATCAAATCGTGCCGTATAGAAAGACAGGCCCGAATGGCTGAGAGACCAATTGACCGATGTGTGGGTAGGGTCCAATTTATAGTCGCCTTGAGGCGCAGCTGCGACATCCAATACTGGCGCTGTTGCGCAGGCCGAGAGCAGGCAAAGCAGGGCGGGTAAAAATAGCTGTTTCATGCTGTTATCCTAACGTCATTGGCAGCAAAATATAGTTGAAAGCGAGGTAACACTGTCGCACAGCCCCCTATATGCCAGCCTATGAGACAGCGCCAGACAAGAAAGAGTCCGAAAAACCACGTTCCGTTCAAGCGTGGCTTTGGTCCGAGTTCAAGTTTTTTGCCAAGCTCGGGGTCTTTATTTTGGCTTTCATCACCTTGGTGTGGGGGCATTTCAAAATCCCAAGTGAAAGTATGCAGCCGACATTAGAGGTGGGTGACCATCTCTATGTGTCAAAATATGCCTATGGCTATTCCAAACATTCCTTACCCTATTTGCTGCATAAGCTCCCTTTGCCCGAAGGTAGAATTTTATCGCGTCTGCCAATCCGCGGTGACGTTGTGGTTTTCCGGAACCCAAACTCTGGAATTATCATGATTAAACGCGTGGTGGGTTTGCCTGGCGACCGCATCCAAATCCGCAATGGGCAGCTCTTTCTTAATGAACAACCCATTGCTCGATCCCGCATTGATGGACGGCTCTACCGTGAACACGCCACGCAGCGTGTTCGCAGTGTCAATGTTTACGGACAATCCTTGCCAGGGATGGAGCATGGTTTTGTGATTTATGAGCGGGATGACAGCCACCGACTCGATAATACGCCGAGCTTTATTGTGCCTGATAACAGTTTGTTTTTCATGGGTGACAATCGGGATAATTCTGTCGATAGCCGTGACCCTGAGAATGGCCCAGGGATTGTGCATATGGATTATGTTATGGGCCGCGCTGATAGGATAATGTTCAGTTTCAAGCGCTGTAATCGAAACGAAGACCTCTATTGTCCTCCTAAAGGGCGGGTGATGAAAAAACTCTAACGGGTCTCGACGTGGCGGCGGCAGGCGCGTACTCGGAGTTGTAAGAATAATAGGTGAATCATGGCAGATCAAAAAATTACAGATATGAGCTTTGAGGACGCGCTGACCGAGTTGGAAGGCATCGTCGGACAGTTAGAACGCGGTGACGCACCGTTGGAAAAGAGCATTGCGATTTATGAGCGCGGCGCAAAGCTTAAAGCGCATTGCGAGGGCAAACTTAAAGACGCCCAGATGAAAGTCGATAAAATTGTCCTCGATGGCCAAGGCGGCGCGAGTACGGCTAGTTTTGACGGGTAATTGAGTCGATGTCACTAGCCCTAGAGACACAACCAGCTCCTCTGGATTTTCCGTCGCAATTGCGGGCTGTCGCAGATGCGGTAGAGCTTAGGCTTGCCGAGCTATTGCCTGAACCTACAGGGCATCAAAGCACGATTATGGAAGCCGCACGCTATGCTGCGCTCGGCGGCGGGAAGCGGTTGCGGCCCTTTTTGACCGTAGAGACAGCGCGCATGTTGGGAGGCCCCTTAGACGAAGCGTTGAGCGTGGGCTGCGCGTTGGAATGTTTGCATGTCTATAGTCTCGTCCATGATGATTTGCCGTGTATGGATGATGATGCGCTGCGGCGGGGTAAACCAACTGTGCATATTGCTTATGATGAAGCTATGGCCGTCCTGGCGGGCGACGCGCTGCTGACGCGCAGCTTTGGTATATTGTGCGAAGTGGATTTGCCTGTCAAAACCAAAGTTAAGCTTGTCACAGAACTCGCCGCCTCTGGCGGGATGTCCGGTATGATTGGCGGGCAGGTGGTTGATATAACAGTTGCCGAAGGCGAGCGGGATGAGGCGCTTATTACGGATTTGCAGGCGATGAAGACGGGAGCCTTGATTGATTTTGCCGTTCGCGCGGGAGGGCTTGTGTCAAATGCTGCGCCAGACCATCTATCGGCACTTTCAGGATATGCCCGTGATATGGGTCTCGCCTTCCAGATTCAGGACGATATTTTGGATGTCACGGGTGATGCGGAAACCGTTGGTAAAGCCGTTGGGAAAGATGCAAATCTTGGGAAAGCCACATTTGTATCAATTTTAGGCCTTAAGGGTGCGCAAGACAGAGCGAAAATGTTGGGCGAGCGAGCGAAGAATCATCTTGAACCTTGGGGGTCATCGGCGCAAACCCTGCGGGACACTGTGGACTTCGTGTTGGAACGCCAGCATTAAGCCCAAACAAAGGAATACAGCGCGATATGTCGCAAACGCCGCTATTAGATACAGTCAAAATACCTTCCGATATGGACGTGTTTTCGCGTGAGCAGCTCAAGCAGCTCGCTGATGAGCTTCGCGCCGAGGTGATTGATGCCGTGTCCGTCACGGGCGGACATCTGGGTGCGGGATTGGGCGTGGTTGAACTCACAGTCGCCATTCATTCTGTTTTCAATACACCCGATGACAAACTCATCTGGGATGTTGGGCATCAATGCTATCCGCATAAAGTCCTGACAGG
>CALLBD010000104.1 GCA_938001915.1 uncultured Caulobacterales bacterium
TCGAAAAGCACAGCCGGCGCAACAGGGTCAGCGGGGAGCGGGTTCGAGACGTCGGCCGGCGGCTCTGTAAGCAGCTCGGCCGTGGAGGGCGTTTCAGAAGGCGCGAAGGTCTGATCGGGGGCAGGTTGAACGTCAAGGCCCTCAACCATCAGGCCTTGAGCCGTTTCAGCCTTCGCTCGCAAATTCAATAAATATGTCGCTTCGTCTTCACTCAGATCTGGCAACGATAGCATTTCATCAATCACAGACAGCGCATAGGCCGTGTCGCCTTGTGCGATGAAGGGCTCTAGCTCGGCCGCCCGCGTCGTTATTGAAAGGCGTAAATTCGTCTCAGCGTCCAGTGGATTTTGTCCCGGCGTCGCCGAAATATTTTCCTCTATGGCTAAGCCGATATTTGCGCTGACATCAGCCGCGGGATTTGCCGATGGGTCTACCGCTGAGCCTGCCGCATCAATATCTCCATTTACGCGCGGCCCCGTATAGCTAGAGGTATCCGCATCGGGAAATTGCTCTGTGAAGGCGGTGAAAGCCAGCACGGAGTTTTGCCGTTTGAGCGAAGTAAAGGCGGCCGCCTCCGCATCTTTAGCTAGGCTACTATTAGGATAGCTGGCCGCGAATTCGCCAAGATCAGAAATTCGGCCTGTGAGGATAGCGGCTTGATAAGCGGCCTGAACAGGGCTTAGGCTATCAGAGGCGGGTGTCTCCTCTGCTGTTTCGGCGCTTGGCGTGACCGCTGGCGGTGCAATATCTTCCGCTGCGGCGCGGGTATCCACCGCCGCGCCGTCTCCGCCCAGAAGGTCCAGCGCATAAGTTCCACCTCCTGCGGCGGCGAGCGCTAAAATGCCCAAACTCACCCACAGGCCCGTTTTAGATTTTTTTGGCGTATCCGCTACGCTTTCGGCAGCTGCCGCAAGGCTATTTTCGGCCAAAGGCGCAGCGTCTATCGCCTCCCGGGATGCAGGGTCTTCAAAGCTTTCCTCAGCGTCAAGCTCAGACGTTTCATCTGGAGCCGCGCCGTCCTCTAATGTCGGATCAGGCTCGACATTCGCGACATCTTCAGCCGTGACGATAGGCTCCACGGGCGGGTCAGCCTGCGTCGGCTCGTCCGCTTTTATATCCAATTCAGAGGTTTTAATTTCCGCTATTGCTGTTCCGCATTGCGGACAGAACTTCGCCATATCCGGGACCTTCGTCCCGCATTCCATACAAAACGCCATGTAACTGCACCCATAATTTTTCAATTGCATCTTTTTAGGCAGGATATGAAAAATTTGAAAGGAAAATATTTTAACGCGCGGCCTGTGTCCAAACCCGTCTTTTCTTTGTCTCGCTGCGCGTTGCCGTTTAAAGCCTCTCTCATGACCCAGCAGAATTCCGATATAGAAAAGCGCTTCATCCGCGCCGAAGCGCTATTGCAAGACTCCTTCGAGCTGGCTCTGCGCATTTATGAAAGCGGGTTTCGTCCCAGCTTTATTTTGGGCGTGTGGCGGGGCGGGGCGCCCATTGGGATTGCGGTACAAGAAATTCTGGAGACGCTCTATTGCCCGACCAATCATTTCGCTATCCGCACAGCGAGTTACGGCGCGCGCACGGCCAGCTTTGATAGCGGCGAAGCCCTGCCAGAGGTCCAAGTCATGGGCTTGCAACATGTTGCCGCCGAGGTAAGCGCGCAGGATAGGCTCTTAATTATTGATGATATCTATGACAGCGGCCGCAGCGTGGCGGCTATTCTTAATGCGCTGCGCGAAAGATGCGGGGGCAATACCCCTGCAGAGATTAAGGTTGCGACGATTTATTATAAGCCGAAACGAAACCTGACGGCGCGCACGCCCGATTTTTATATCCATAAAACAGATGAATGGACCGTGTTCCCCCATGAAATTCGGGGCTGCAGCGAAGAAGACCTGCGCGCCCGCGGCACGCTGCCCGCCCGCTATTTTGACATGAAGCCCAAATTTTAGCGCAGCCTATATAGCAGCCTATATATCTGCGCTAAAATCAATGAGCGTGGGGGCATGTCCTGTGGCTTGCGCGAATGTGACAATATCGGCGGGGCGCATGCGGGTGCTCGCGGTATTGCGCATGGGGTGAAACCACACGGCTTCATGCTCGAAGAGCGCCTGGTCCAAAATCAAGCGAACCTTATGCTCTGTATCATTCAAAACAGAAAACACCGTCACCGACCCTGGCACAACGCCTAAAAGTTCCAACAGCGCCTCGGCCTTACCAAATGATAGGCGCTTTGTGCCGATACGCTTATGCAGTTGATTGAGCTTAATCACCGTGCTGCCCAAGGCGCTCACGAGCACATAGTCCCCCGCTTTATCTTTGAGGAAGAGGTTTTTCGAATGCCCGCCTTTTAGGCGCGCTTTAATATCTGCGCCTTCCGCGACCGTAAAAACGGCGGCATGTTCTTCCGTGTGATGCGGCAGGCCCAATTGGTCAAACAGGGTATAAAGCGCGGGCTCGGACGGATGTGGCTCAGCAGGCATAAAGGCCGCATAAGACAAAGCCTGTCATTTTTCAAAGCCCCTTTCGCGTAATATGATATTGCTCTGCAAAAAGGGTTGAACAGCTGCCGCATTTGCGTCTATACGGCGCGCCTACCAAGGAATGAAAAGCACGACTTCTCATTTTCTACGCAAATCTTAAGAGCGGGCGTAGCTCAGTGGTAGAGCATCACCTTGCCAAGGTGAGGGTCGTGGGTTCGAATCTCATCGCCCGCTCCAGATTTATCATTGAACTCATTATGTTAAACAAAATGCGTGGATGCGAATAAATTCGTAATTTTAAGTTGGAAGCAATTTGAAACTCTGATTTCAAGACTTACGTGCCTGCGGATAAAATTTTCCGCGCCGAGATTGTTTAAGATTAACGGACAGAGCAAAATCTCGCCTCAAGTTAACTTAGCCCACTTTGTAGAATTCAACTAGGCGTCATACTTCGGACGGTAGGTTTTACATTAGGGCGCCAGCATATCCTTAATGTCCCCATAGCTATGGACACCTCGCTAATGCATTTTAATGCCATCTCAAATTCAAGGTTTGAAAAAATCTCGTTATTTTTAACCAAGGCAGAATGTGCTTCTAGGGTATTATTGTCGCTCAACTCTCAAAGATCTGCGGAAGCCTGCAATCGGGCGTTCAATGATTATATAGGCCAATATTGCGCTTATCAAACTGAGAGATACCAGGGAGAGCTGGCCAAAAAAACTGTCATATGAAATATTAAACGCTTGGAAAATCCATATAAAGATGAAGTGATTTAGAAAAATTGGGTAAGAGATATTCCCACAAAAATCGTCGATTTTTTGATAGGGACCGTCTCTAAAATTTCTTAAAATCACCAAAGCAAACAAGCATAAAAAAGCGCCTGAGAAGGTTTCTTGAATGTGGCTAGGTTTCCAGGAAGAAGTAAGAGTAACCAGACATCCTAGGATTAGCATGGCGATGGACCAAATTGTCAGCAGACGATAGTTTTTTTGCTGTAACCAAGCCCCGATGATGAAAAACTGTAAAGTTCCGAAAATAGTAGCATAAGTATATGTATGGGTATGTAAGTATCCTAGTGCGCCCAACATAAATATTATGAAGCTTAGAATAGCAAAAAAAGGCATCCAGTTACGCACAATTAAAAGCGGAGCAATCAAATAAAATGAAACTTCCAATGATAAAGACCAAGAAACAGGGACATAAAGTGCTTCACTTATGTAGGAGAAAAAGGCCTTGGCTTGCAGCGGAATGAGACTCAAATTCAGAACTATGGTTTGAACCGTGACAGGGTTTTTCGTGAACGGACTTTCAAAGTCGAGAACCCTTATAATAATGATTGCTAATATTAGATGTAACAAAAATTGCGGATAGATACGAACGATCCGCTCAAAATAGAATGTTCTAACTGATATTTTTTGCAATCTGTGCAATAATAAAAAACTAATAACGTAACCAGAAATCACGTAAAACCCAATCACAGCCATTGTTCCGGGGTAGAATCCGCCAGGATTAATGCCCAAATGCGTGAGGACAACGAACAATGCCAGTAGCATGCGAAACGTGCCAAACATTAACTATGTCTCCCCTCTTCTTTACACGTCGTTAGCATATTTCACTCTCAAACAAACAATAGAAGGGAATTTTCGCATTTTAAAATTGCTCGTCTCTTATTCGTCCAAGATCAGACAGCATAAAAAATAGCTTGCGTCACTGTGCAGCTTTTAGGGACCGCCTCAGAATATAGAAATTCCTGTTTTTGGGCTTTCCTTTTCCCGTTAGGGTCGGACAGCAAGTGCTAACTTATACAACAAATGCGAAAATCTTAATCCCTTGAAAATGGAGTTTTTAATAAAACGTCTTGCATTTAAAAATGTCATAGTGTAAACAAAACGTAAATAAATGGGGCGCACTCATGAAACGATTATTTCCACTGGCTATCTCAGCCAGAAACACGCTTGGTTTTCTGGGGGCTATATTAGCTTTTGGTACTGCCAACGCAAAAATTAATAGCCAGTCTCCGGACGGGGCTACGACAATAGAGCTTGGCATTGAAGGCTATATAAAGCCTCATTGCGCGATACAGCTTGACCCCTCCATTCCAAATTTAAACTTGAGCAGTAATGTTGGGAAATATACACAGAGCTTCGGTGTTAATTGCAACCAGCGCCTACATGTTGAAATGCGTTCACTCAATGGCGCATTGGTCCATTCAAAGAATGAAGATCTGTCACATAATCCGAAATTTAGTGACCGCATAAACTATCGGTTAGAATTTTCCGTCGCAGCGCCAGGCGCTTCCACCCTAAGCGCTTATAGCCAAGATATGCTTGAAGACTCAGTTTCGGGTTCCATTGGAACTATCCCGTATAAAACCAAAGGTAATCTTCATTTTAGCTGGTCATCAGAAAAGCCTCTTCTCGCAGGTGAATATGGTGACGTAATCGAAATTCGTGTCTCCGGGGACGGTGGCATGAAAGGCCGATCATAATGCCAAATAAGGGGCGTATGACGGGAATTTTAGGTCTGGAAAACGGACCCATTCATTGAGCAATTATGCTCTAATTTTCTAGGAGAAAAATGATGAAAATGAAATTATCTATCTTTGGCGTTGCGTCACTTGCCGTAATGGCACTACCAATGTCAACTTCCGCTCAAACGGCAATGCAAATGGGCGGTTCTGTGACACCCGTTTGTACTTTCGCGTTTACGTCTGGAACCTCTGGGATTGCATTAGACTTAGCAACGGGTGTCCCATCCTCTGCGAATTTCGACATAATTTGTAATACGCGGTCTAGCGTCAGTTATGAGTCAGATAACGGATATCTTAAGCTAATCACGACTGATCCAGCGAATGACTCAGTAAGTGAGACAAACCTCGCTTCAGGAGCTAACTCAACTTTTGATGCTGGTCTGGATTATGTAGTAGACCTTGATGGCACTTTCCCGATTAGCACAGCCACTCTTCCAGCTAGTGTTGATACGGTTGTGTCTCCTAACGCGCCGGCAATTAATGCAACTGGCAGGACGATGAATTTCACGCCGGTTTTTGGACAGCAATTATTGGGTGGTACTTACACCGATGTTTTCACCGTAACAGTGACGCCATCAGGGGTTTAACCCATTAACGCTTACTCGGGGGAGTATCATGCGTAACTTAAAAATAATCTTGGCGAGAGTGGCAATTTTCATTGCCACTCTCATATTTAGCAATCACGCTTGGGCCAATTCTTTAGGGGTGGACCCACTTTACGTGGAAATACTGCCAGGGAAGAGTACAGCTGTTCGCGTCACAAATTTTTCAGACATCGATACACCCGTCGAATTATTCATAGATGAACGGGTCGTTGACCAAACTGGAAAGCAATTTAGGAAAGATGCTGAAGATGCGTTTATAATTTTCCCGCCTCAGGCCATCATCAAGGCAAATAAAACACAAGTCTTTAGGATCCAAACACTCCGTAAAGACTTAAATGAGTCTCAATCTTACTTTTTGTCAGTTCGGCAAATACCAGTCGACTTAGGTCAAGAAGAGGGGAGCGTTAGGTTACAAGTCGTGTTCGCCTTTGACGTGGCTGTCCATCTTATTCCGCGGGGCGTAAAGGCCAAACCAATTATTGATCAGGTCAAGCTTACATCACTTGAAATAGCACCAGAAAGCGAACTCGGCGAAACTAGCACGACTGTACCGGCAGTTGAGTTAACGCTACGAAATGACGGAAATAAATTCCTTTATTTACAAGACCAAAATTACATTGCGTCCGGCATTAATGCAGATGGATCGCCTATGGAACCTATTGAATGGTCGGCAGACGAGATTTTATCAGCCGTTAAAGTTGTTCTCGTCAATCCTGGTACATCCCGAACATTCAAGCTCCCCCTGCCAAAAGGTCCAAATCCTAAAGAGATATCAATAAAAATTAGGCCCCGAAAGTAGTCCGTTTTATGGATGATTATGCGGCAGTTACCGGGAATAATATTTGCGTCAGGTGTTTGCGCTCTTTCCGCGCCAGCCGTCGCGCACTCACAGAATTCATCAAATTATGTTTCGCCAAGTTGCATAAATATTGATGTTTCGCAGGCCTGTGGCGCGCCTGTGCTTTCCCCCAAAGCGCCGCATATATCTCTTTTAGCTGAGGCGCATAAATCTCAGTTGGTAGCCCCGACGGAAGATCAGCAAGGCTCGCTAAAGGGTTCAATTGAGATAAGCCTACCACTATTGTTTGACGACGTTTATCTTGGAGATATACCGGTTCGAATTTTGGACCAAAATTATTGGCTTCCGTGGGATCGTCTAAGGGATTTGATAAAAGAGCGCCTAACCACCGAGGTGATTGAGAAATTAGAAAATATTGCAGCGAATGGATATTTGGAAGGCAGGCGTATAAATTTAGATTTGATATTAATCAACTATAACCCCGAACTGCTTCAAATAGAAATCTCTCCCAAACTCGGTGCTCGCGAAACTGAAGTTATCAATTTTAATGCGAGAATAAATAGACAAAATGTCGACTACCTTGATCCTGGAAAATTCTCTGTTTTTTTTAACCCGGCCATTACGACACTATATAACTGGAGCGGCAATAATTCCACCCAAACAAATTTGAAACCTTTTGGCTCGCTTGACATTGGCGGACGAATTGGAGGGGAAAAGGGGATCGCTTTTCTGTCTGAATTTCTTTTTGACACGAATGATAGTTTCGATATCCAGCGAAATGAGACTCTATTTGTTTATGATTTAAACTCAAAACTCTTACGCTTCACGCTTGGGGATATCCAGCCTCGAACCGATAGTTTGCAATCGTCATCTTCCATAATTGGCGTGAGCATTGAACGCTTTTTCGATCTTGAGCCAGAGCGGCAATTTACTCCAAGGTTTGAATCAAGTTTTAGACTCGACCGCACATCGAACGTTCAAATACTCCAAAATGGTTCTTTGCGCCGTGAATTAGACTTAGGTCCGGGGCAATATGACTTGCGTGATCTCGCCTTGAGCCAAGGGAGTAATAATTTAGATTTGATCATTAAAGATGAGTCTGGCGGGGAACGCACTATTTCCAGCAGGAGCTATTTTGACTTTAACCTCCTTGAGCGGGGTATATGGGATTTTTCAGTGAATGCAGGGTTTAGGTCTATTTTTGGTCAAACGGGTTTAAGTTATACCGATGAGATAGTTGCATCTGGGTTCTTACGGCGCGGGGTTTCAAAAACCCTGACTGTGGGAGCAGATTTACAGGGTGATGAGTCGGGCGGGAACGGCGGAGTGTCCGCCTTATGGGCCTCCCCAATTGGTGTAATTCAAGGCCGGGCTTCTACCAGTCACTATGATTTTTTTGGAAACGGATATTCAGCAGGCTTTGCGATCACCAATAGGGGCGATTTTGGTTTGTCTGGTGATGCAACTTGGGCAATTAATCTCTCTGGTGAATATAACACTAGGCGGTTTCGCACGCTGCCCACTTCGGCAATTGACATAAGTGTTTCATCACTTGGCTTTATAAATGAGCTTCAAACCCCCAAGCTTGATATGAATGGGGGGCTTCAATTAACCAAAGATCGATGGAGTTTTACAACAAGCCTAGATTATTTAAAATCATATAACGGGCTAAGGGATACATATGGCATATCCGCTGGAATTAATTATCGTTTATCAAAAGACCTGAACCTTGCGCTTACGACGCGACATAGTCGAAATCTTATAAGAGAGGAAACTGGAGGTCGTATGCGGCTTACGTGGCGATTTAACAGAGCGCGCGGTATCACTGTCGGTTATGACTCTATTCGAAATGAAGCCGAATTGGAGTATCGCAAAACGTCCCATAACAGCGTAGGCGCTCTGAGCTATAATTTCAGAGGGGTTAATGATTTAAGCTCCAATAGTCACAATGTGCGCGGCGAAGCATTTTATGTTGGAAATAGGTTTGAAGCTTTGGCGCAACATCAAGTGAGAAAAGAACCCGGCCGCAATAATTCAGACCAAGTTAGTACAGCCTCTATAAGAAGCTCTCTGGCTTTTGTTGATGGCGCCTTTGCAATAGGAAGGCCCGTGAGAGAAACATATGCGATTGTTGAAAGGCACCCAAATCTAGCGCGAAAAAAGCTCTTTATTGACCCAGATGGCAAGAATTTTCGCGCCTCTACCGATGGCCTTGGGCATGCTTTGGTCAGTCAACTTAATGCATATGGTCCGACTTCTTTTAATTATGATGTTGAGGATTTACCGCCAGGTTACGATTTAGGAGATGGTAAATTTCATGTCAGGGCCCCTTTGAATGCGGGCTACAAAGTGCGCGTGGGCTCTGATGCGTCCTACACACTCATTGGTTATGTAAAGAATAAGGAAACGGACGAAGGCCTCCCCTATTTGAGCGGGCGGCTTGAAAGCCTCGATGATCCCGCTGCTGAGCCTGTGACGGCATTCACTAATCGTAATGGTCGTCTGGCGGCAACAGGTTTAGTACCGGGCAAATACAGGCTGACCCTAAATACAGATCCAATTTTCACACATACCATTGAGATTACCGACTCCGATAGTACTTTGGTGAATATTGGAGATCTACGCGTGAATATTGAAAATTCGGAGTCATAGATGTATTGGATGAATTGCCAAATTAGAATTATCGGGCTGCTGAGTTTTGTTTTCATTTTGAGTTTTGCTAACACGGCTGAAGCATGTGAGCTAAATTTGGAGAGTAACCCGCAGTCGAGTCATTTCGAATATAATGCGCAAGCTCGCACTGCCTCGCCGCAAAAACTAACCCTAAGAGTGCGAAATACGAGTTCAGACAAATGTATAGGGGTTCTAAGCGTACAGGCGCAAGGACGAGATAATTACCTCAGTGCCGCAAGCCAATCTTTGACGTTTCGAATGTACGGTAGCTCGAATACTTCGCAGCTATTGTTGCAAACCAATGCTAACCTACAAAATACTGTCCCAATGAGTGTAGAAGCGCAGGCATCTGAAACCTTCGACTTATTTCTCGTCATAGATAGCGGCCAGAATGCCCTGGCAGGAACCTATGCTTCAGACTTGGATGTTCGATTTGATTCAAAAATATCAGATATAATGTTTAATTTTCCTCTGCGGGTTGAGACTATAATTAAGCCAAATATTCAGGCCAATATAACTGGACTTGGTACGGCTTCAATTTCCGATACGCAGATATCTCGAAATCAAACCTCTCTTGAGTTAGGAGAACTAATTCCTAAGAAAAGTTATAAGCTCGGACTTCAAATTAGGTCAAATGCGCCTGTAAGTATTGATGTAAATTCTGAAAATAGAGGTTTTTTGCGCCACCAAAGTGAACCATCAGAAATCTCATACGCCCTTGAGCTAAATGGTGAGTCGCTAAATATAAAACAAACAAGCCGCATAAACGGTCTTTCTTCTATCAATAAAAATGGAAGAACAAATCCGATGAATATTAGGTTGAGCGATTTTGGGAGCAACCTACCCTCTGGAAATTATTCTGATGTTATTACCTTCCACATAAGCGCGCGATAGCACTATCTCAACGGCCCGATTGCAGCCGTACGCGCTACATGCCTTTCGGTCTGGATATGGATGATAATCCGCGCCTGAAAGACCAAGCGGGCTTTAAGGGCATATCAAAGAGCGAGACAAAATTGATCTGGTGAATCAATTTTTGTTGAGCGCCACAGGCCTGAATCCGTGTATTTTGTGTAAGTTGGATTTCAGAAATTGGACGAAGTAAGTCTATTTTCTGAAAGCTTCGATATCTTTAAACACAAATTGCACAGTGCAAGCGAGATATTATGATCCGGTGATAGGACGGTTCCTGAGCATTGACCCCGTCACGTTTTTACAAACTGGAGCACCACAGCAATTCAACAGGTATGCGTACGCTAATAACGATCCAGTCAACTTAATTGACCCTAACGGTGAATTAGCAGTTAAAGCAGTTAAACAACTTGTCAAAAACAAAGGTGACGTTGTTCAAGCTGTATTTGATGTTGGCGGTGACGTAGTGACTGTCTTTGATCCCGGTTCAACACCTTTTGAACGATTAGAGTCCGCTGTCTCATTGGTTTCTCCGGTCGATTTTGATGATGTGAAAGCTGCTAAAAAAGCATTACAAGCAACGGGGAAAAAGTTCGGTGGCCGAAAAGGTGGTATAGATACGCGAGCGCAAAACCAAGCTATCGGTGATAATATCACTAACAATGGAGGCACCACTACAGGCGGATTTGGTGGAAAAGAAACGCAATTTGGAAGCAGAAAAGGTTCAAGATTTTCAGATGGAAGTGCGACAGATGCGCAAGGTAGGGCTTTTGAAGTTCAAACGGTCGATACAAATGCTGCTGGTGATTTAACAAAACGTGAGTTTGATGCTGCTAGCGATATTGCGGGCCGTGATAATGTTGTCGTATGCGTATCTAAGCAATCCTGTAATTAGAGGTTCATATGCCCGGACGAAGTAGCTATTTTTATGCCGACGAGAACGATCTCGCCGATTTGCTTGTAGCCTTTCAGGAAAGTGCTGGATTTAAATATGTACAAATGCGGTCAGAATTAAATCAACCGAATGAAGTTTATGACGATCCATTAGAGATATTGGAAGAAGCTATGGCGACATGTGCTGAACCCATTCGCCGACATAGTTTTCTTGTTATCGATGATGATCAGGAAATTTTTTGTCGTCACATAACTTTACGTGATGGAAGCGGAGTTAGGTCAATTGCAGATCAAAACAATAATTTTAATAGTATAGTTATTGCATTCGGTGGATATGTTGGCAATCAAACCATACTCATGAGTGATGTAAATACAGTTGGTGATACAGATAAGGCGATTGAAATACACAAGGTCTTTAAGAAAATTATCATGGCTAATACCACTCGTGTTGGCGGTAAAGGACGTCCTTATCGCTTGATGCCCGAAGCTCTCAAAAAACTTAAATCGGGATGGCATTTGACCCAAAATAAGGTTTGGAAACCGGGAGTGGAAGAAATTGAATTATCGGATGAAAAGCTGGCAAAGTTAGGGTGAAGGGCCAAATTAGGTGCTAAACAAGATAAAGCGAAGCGGCCATTGTGGCCCACTTGCCCCTACCGGGGTCTTCTACATCTATATTCTATATTCCGTCCACTGGACGGATTATTTTCACAATGTGAAACCGATTACGAAGCGCTAAAGCTCTGTTTTTACTTTTAGTCTTGCGAAGCAGACCACTTATTTTGTGGGCCCGTACATTTTTTGTGAACAAAAATTGCACCGAGTAACTCCCTTTTTGCTTCACCGCCCCATCCCGCGACTTCGTTCAGCATCCCAATCAATATCGCTTCCGCTAAGCACACGGCCTTTGATACGTTTCCCCAACTTTTGCGCGTGATGGCTCTCCCACGGTACTAGGTAGAATGCCCGTTGCGTTTCAATCATTGCATGAGGCCCATGAGTAAGTTCAAATTTCTGCACCACTGTGCCTGCAATCAACCGTCCAGCCTGTGCCGCCACATGAGCTTTGCGAAGCGCTTGGCGACGGAGATGGCAACGCCAAACGCGCATCAGGTCGGCGTTCAATCCGCACTACCCGACGGCATAGCCGTAATTTATTCTCTCTATAATTCTGGAAGAATCAAAGAGGCGCTACGCTGCATTTGGTTCCCCAAACTAAATGCGGACGCTTCGCGTCCCGCTTTTCATCCGCTTATTCCGCCCATAAAACCGCAGATTCAAAAAGAATAATCCTCACTTTAAAATTCTGTGTCATCTTTAAACTCGTTCTTTCGGATAGTTCTGGGTGGACGCGATTTGGTAACCGCCCCGCATTGCGGGTCGGCGCTTCGCTACAATTCATTCACTGGATGAATTGCGGCCGCCTCGCGTCATTCGGACATAGGACAGGATAGACGCGTTATCTTTCCCGTTCGAGAGACGGTGTGTCTAGGTGAAGTGGGTAACGCTATTTCATCGGGGCCGGGGAGCGAGAGCTGCACCTCCTGAAACGGGGGCAATCCAGTACGGCCGTTTTCCGTGAAGCACCGCCGCAGGGCCTAGCAATTGGCGTTAGTCAAATGCGGGAGTTGATGGGTCTTACAGACCAATCGACTTCGGTTTTTGCGTAAAATACTTTTCTTTCGGTACTCCGTCGCGAGGGCCGACCCTGCGGGCTGTCCCCTTTAACAAGCCCTTGGCTGTCTTAGTTGAAACCCTAGTTTCAACAGAGGCAGCAAGCGCTCCCGCTTGCCTGTCTCCCTAAGCTTTCACCTTCGGCGCGAGGGCGTCTTTTGCTAATTTTGTTACGGAGACATAGTCTAATTTACCTGTCCCTAAAATTGGCACCGCTTCCACTGAGATGATTTTTTTCGGTACGGAAATTTCGGGCACGCCGTGGGTTTGTGCCCAGCGCATAAGGTCCGCGCGTTTGGCGTTAGGATGGTCCGTCAGCAAGACGATTTGCTCGCCGCGTTTCGGGTCGGGCAGAATGGCCGCCGCATGCATATAATCCGGCCAGAGCGCTGCGGCGCAATTTTCCACCACGGTGAGGGAGACCATCTCGCCGCCTATTTTGGCGAAACGTTTCAGCCGCCCGCGAATGACATAATAGCCCTCCGCATCCACGGAAACGACATCGCCCGTGTCATGCCAGCCCGCCTCGGGTTCGATAATTCTGCCGGGATTATCGGGTGAAATATAGCCCTTCATCACATTGGGGCCGCGCACGAAAAGGCGTCCGCCTTCGTCGAGGCCTTCGACCTGTTCCAAGCGGCTCTCGATGCCGGGTAGCATTTTCCCAATTGTCCCTGCGCGAATATCACCGGGTTGATTTACGGCCAGCACGGGCGCGCATTCTGTCACGCCATAGCCTTCAAGAACCTCAAAGGCGAAACGCTCTTCGGCGGTGCGGCGGGTTTCCTCGCGGACACGTTCAGCGCCGCAGACGGCGATACGTAATGAGCTTAGTCCGCCATCTGAGCTGGCGCGCATATATTGCTGCAGGAAAGTGTCGGTCGCAAACAGCACGGTCGAGCGGGTCTGCGCTATCCGCTTGGCAATGGTTTTGGTCTGTAGCGGGGACGGGTGCAGCACAACAGGATAGCCGCCCAGAAGCGGCCAAATCGTACCCGCTGTCAGGCCGTAACAGTGAAAGGTCGGCAAGGGGTTGAAGAAAATGTCAGTTTTTTCGAGGCGTACATGTTCTTCTATTTGTTCGATATTGGCGAGGATATTGGCATGTGACAGGACAACGCCTTTGGGGCGGCCTTCTGTGCCTGAGGTGAAGAGAATAATGGCAGGGTCATCGGCATTAGGTTGCGGCGCGAAAACCTTGGGGAAGACGGGGCCCAGGACGGCGCGCAGTTTGCCGCCAAAGCCTATCTCTTCCCGAATGTCTTCGAGATAGATGATAGTGAGCTCGCGGGAGAGATCTTCGATGAGGGCGGAGAGCCCGCCAATTTCGATAAATTTACGGGCCGTGACAATAGACTTTAATTGGCCCGTTTTTGCGGCGTTCAAAAGGTTTGTAAGGCCCGCTGTGAAATTCAACATCGCTGGGATACGCCCCGCCGCATGAAGGGAGAGAAGTGAAATTACGGCGCCGGCACCCGTGGGCAGTAAAATGCCAACGGTCTCATTTGCGGCGGTGAGCTTTTTCAGCGGGGCGGAAAGCGCGAAAGCCGCGCGTAATATTTCGGCATAGGTCAGGGTCCGCCCGTCCCCGTCGGTGAGAATAGTTTTGGATTTGCCTTGGGCGCGCGCGGAATCGGAAAAAGCTTCGAAGAGATTTCGGCGCAAACGGCGATGTCCGCGTTTCGATAGCGGTTCTGATTTTAACGTGATGGTGTCCAAG
>CALLBD010000105.1 GCA_938001915.1 uncultured Caulobacterales bacterium
TCCGTGGCCCGCGCCAATGCCCATGTGTCTTACCCAGCCCGGTTTCAGCTAATTGCCGCGATGAACCCCTGCCGCTGCGGTAGCGGCGGGGCCGATGGTGTGGCTTGCCGCCGCGGCGTGCGCTGTGCGGCGGATTATCAAGCCCGCGTGTCCGGACCCTTTATGGATAGAATTGATATTCAAATTGATGTGCCGGCTGTTACGCCCGCTGATTTGGCTTTGCCGCCAGCAGCGGAAGGGACAGCCGAAATTGCCGCCCGTGTTGCTTCGGCGCGCGCGCGGCAAATGACGCGAAATGACGGCGTGGTAAATGCTGCGCTCAGCCAAAACATCTTGGAACGTGTCTCCGAACCTGATGCGGAGGGGCAAAAGCTTCTGATACAGGCGGCTGAAACTTTGGGCCTGACAGCGCGCGGCTACCACCGCGTTTTACGCGTTGCCCGCACCCTTGCGGATTTGGCAGGTTCAGAGCGGGTCCACCGCCTGCATATTGCTGAAGCTCTGTCTCATCGCCGGTCTCGGACGGGGCCAAATTCTGCACAATCTTCCGCACATATGGTCGCCAAGCCCACCTCTCAACCGCCCCGAAACCCATTTTATGGCTAAAATGAGCGCAGCTCTTGGGGCTGAAACCATGAATAGGCTGCCTTGATTAAAGCGTATAAACCGTGAAATTGCGCCCTCATGGTAACCGTTTTTTTAGATTAAACCCTCATAACACGTCTAACGTCGATAAATCGGCCCGCCGTCAAATCTGTTCTTTTGGGCTCAGAACCGGTCAAATCGAGGAAAGATTATGTCACCAGACGACATTTTTGCAGCGCAATTTTGGCCTTGGCCCGACCCCGCAATTAAGCGGGACGCGCAAGGCCGTGTCCTATTCGTGAATGCCGCTTTCCTAGCGCTTTACGGCGGACAAGTCGAAAATTGGCGCGGCAATGCCATTGGTGGATGGCCGGCTCCGCAAGCCGCAGGATCGGCGCCTTACCGCTTTGAGACGCGTATTCCATCGGCAGATCGTAGCGAGAAAGTCTATGATTGGATGGAGCAGACCCTAGACGATGGGAATGCTTTCGCGCTCGCGCGTGATGTCACAATATTTGCGCAGGCGCCGCAGCCCGACCCCGCGGCGTCCCAGCCGCCTGCTGAGTCGCAATTGCCCCAAGAGGCTCAAATAGAGACAGCCGCCCCCGCTTATGAAGCCCCGCCCCCGCAGACACAAAGCGAACCTGCCTTTTCAGAATTTGCCGAACCGCCAATAGCGACGCCAGCAGAATTGCCTGCACTGACAGAATTTGCGGAACACCCGCCACAGGCCGAGTCCGCCCCGCGTGCCGAGACTAGCCATATCCCTGTGCCGAATATTGAAATTCCCCAGATCGACATTCCAAGCGATACAAATTACGCTTTAACCGAAAGCGCCGAAGCGCCTCAGGACACTCCGTCAGAGCCCGCCTTAGAGCCGCAAACATTTGACGCCCCCCCGCCGGCTTTTGAAATGCCCGTCGCTGCGCAAGACCTAGAGGTTCACGAAGACCCACAGGTTGACAGAGAAGAGGCACACAGAGAATTTGAACGCCGGGCGCTCCCCATCGAAGATGAGTCTGCCGTGCTCGGAAATAACTGGCGCGATGCTGTTATTGCGAAAGCCGTCGGCGCTGGAGGCGCCGCGCCGTCAGATGCGGGCGAGCCAGAACATGACGCTCAAGCAGAAGCCCCATCTTCCGCCGAACCGGGAGGTCAAATCCGCATACTTCTCGCCGAAGATAACGCGATTAACGCCCTGCTCACGCGCACCCTGCTCGAAGCCGAAGGCCATAGTGTCGATACCGTTGAAGACGGCGTTCTTGCGGTGGAAGCGATGAAAACCGCGAGCTATGATTTGATCTTCATGGATATGCGTATGCCAAATATGGATGGGCTGGAAGCAACTCGGAAAATCCGCGCGCTGTCCAATGTTGGACGGTCTCTGCCGATTATTGCGCTCACGGCCAATGCCTTTGATGATGATAGAAACGCCTGTTTTGACTCGGGCATGAATGACTTCATGACAAAACCTGTCAGCGCAGAGGAGCTCTCCGAAAAAGTCCGCGATTGGACGAGCCCAGAAGCCAAAGAGCGCCTCGCCAAAGCGGCTTAAGGCGTAGATTTTTCGGTTTTTGCAACTCTAATCCATTCGATTAGGGCCAAAACGCTGGCAATGAAGCCGAACCCTGCACAAATAATGAAGGCGGTTGCAAATCCGTCTTCTTCAATAATCGCTCCAATGGTTGGCCTTCCCAAAACCCCGAGCAAGAAGACAAGGCTTACTAAAAGGGCATATTGAACCGTGGCATATTTCTTCGAAACGATTGATGATAGATAAGCAATAGAGGCTGCACTAGCGATTCCAACGGCAATGTTTTCAAGCGCGATAACGCTGGTAAGCCTTGCCATACGAATATCCATATTGAAGATTTCAAATACATGATCGATTTGAAAGAATTTAAGGACAGGATCGGTGTAATTGGCTCCTGACGCCAAGTCCGCAAAAAGTAAATTTGTTGCAGCTGCAAACACTGCTCCGAAGAAAAAGACGGGCATGCGTCCAAAACGCAACATAGCGAGCCCCCCAAGCGCGATGCCAAAAATGGTCGCGAACACACCCATTAATTTTGAGGCAAACCCTACTTCGGTCAATGTGTGTCCGAGCGCACCGTAATTTTCGCCAAGGTAGAATGGATAGGCAAAACCACCCCAAATTAAATCTGTAAAGCGGTAGGATAGCACAACGGCCAAAATCAAGATGGCAGCCCAACGCAGGCGCCCAATAAGCTCAACCATTGGCTCTACAATGGCCGCGTACATTATACCCAAAACGCCTTTTGGAGGTTCTTCAAATTTGGGTTCAGAACGGTTTTCTGCCCATACCAGATATCCAGATACTACCCCCAACCAAATTACCGTTGACCCCACGACCCAAGGCCCCTGATGTTTAATAAAGTCCCTCGCATTGTGATTTTCAGGATCGGACAATGCGCCCGCAGCAAAATCTATGATTAAGAAAAATCCGACGGCCCAACCCAAGAGCACCAGTAAGGTAGAAATCTGTTTTTCACGGAGGCTCACGCCTTTAATTTTCTCTTTACCTTTCTGGTCTGTCATTTTAGCCAAGGTGGGATTGGCTAATAGGACACCAATGGCTGAAAGCCCTAATAAAGCGGTCATCGTAAAAAATGTCCCCCTCCACCCGATATAATCCGCCATAATCAGGGCAAAAAATCCTCCAACCATTGAGGCAATACGATAGCCAAATTGCTCAACTGTTGATAAAATATCGAGATGTTGACCATCTCTGGCCACTTCAATTCGCCACCCCGCAAGAACAATATCAAAACTCGCCGAGCTGACCGCAATCCCAACGGCCAACATCGCAATAAGGCCTAAACCTGCAGGCGGTTGCGACAGTGATAACACACCCAATCCAACTGTACTCGCACCCAAAAAGATAAACATCCAAAATCGCTTTGGTCCAATCTCAAGACCAAATGGTGTTTTTTGACTTTGTAATGCCGCCGCCCACATAAATTTGAATGAATACGCCAGGAGCGCCCAAGATAATAATCCGATTTCAACAGGTTTAACTTCAGCCGTGGTTAACCAAGCATTGAGAGTTCCGCCTATGACAGCATAGGGCAGCCCAGACGCAAGGCCCAAAATAAGCATCGCCAAAACTTGCCGGTCTGTTACGGCGATTTTTAACGCCGCCTTGGTAGAAATTTTTTCAGGTGTTTTGCTATCGCTCATATGATTAGGTCTAGGCCATGCTCCGCCGGCTTCCAAGCGGGAGTTTCCTAATTCCTGAGAAAGTTAGACATGCTCTTATTGACAATTAAGGGGGTCCCTAAGCTTGCGGCGACGCTCATTTTAAGACACGTTGCGCGCCATAATGACGGCTCAAATAAAACCAGGCAAACCCCATAAGCTCACCCCTATGATGGCGCAGTTTTTGACCATTAAGGCAGAAGTCGGGCCGGAGGCGGTTTTATTTTATCGCATGGGCGATTTTTACGAGCTGTTCTTTGATGATGCCGTGCGGGCAGCGGCAGCCTTGGATATTGCCCTTACAAAACGCGGCAAACATTTGGGCGAACCCATTCCTATGTGCGGCGTGCCTGTCCATGCCTCAGAAATCTATCTTCAGCGCCTCATTAAAAAAGGCTTCCGCGTTGCCGTATGCGAGCAAACCGAAGACCCTGCCGAGGCGAAAAAGCGCGGCTCTAAATCTGTGGTCCGCCGCGAAGTCGTGCGTTTGGTTACGCCGGGGACATTGACAGAAGACTCCCTGCTCGACGCGCGTGGGTCGAATTTCATCCTTGCCATTGCTCGAACTGCGGCGGGCGATACAGGCCTCGCTTGGGCAGATGTCTCTGACGGCACATTTAAAACTTCGGCCTCAAATGAGACAGATTTGCCCGCCCAAATCGCGGCGCTTAGTCCCCGCGAACTGGTTTTGCCCGAAGGCCTTTATCATGATGCGGACGCCATGGCGCTATTGCCGCTTTCGGGGATTGCGCTCACCCCCCAACCTGAGACGAAATTTGATATGCGCGCAGGTCGCCGCCGCCTTTCGGAGCGTTTCGGCGTGAGTGACCTTGAGGGGCTAGGCGATTTTTCGGCCGCAGAAATTTCTGCGGCAGGCGCTTTGCTTGACTATCTTACCCTCACCCAAGCGGGCGCGCCCGTACAGCTCTCCGCGCCGCAAGCGTCAAAGACGAGCGGATTTTTGGCGATAGATCCTGCCACACGGGCGAGCCTTGAAATAGACCGCACGCAAAAGGGGACGCGGTCTGGCTCACTTTTGGCCGTGATTGACCGCACCGTTACAGGCCCTGGTGCGCGTGAGCTATCAGTGCGTCTGAACCGCCCGCTTTTGGATGTGACTGAAATAAACCAGCGTCTCGATGCCGTAACGTTTTTCCTAGAAGAAGAGACATTGCGCCAAGCCTTGCGCGGATATTTGCGCGGCACGGGCGATATGGCGCGCGCCAGCTCACGGCTGGCTTTGGGACGTGGCGGCCCGCGCGATTTACAAGCGCTCGCCAATACGCTCAAACTTTGTGAAACCATTGTCGCGGGTTTTGCGGGTAAACCTAATGCCGCGCCGCCGCTTGCTATCGAGACTGTCCTCAGCGTTATCAGCCTATCCAATAAACCAAATGTCGCGGCCTTGGTTCGGGATTTATCAAAGGGGCTCCAAGCCGAAGTCCCGATGCTTGCGCGTGACGGCGGGTTTATTGCCGCGGGCTGGTCGCCCGAAATTGATACGCTGAAAACCTTGCGCGATGATTCCCGCCGCTTGATTGCGGGGCTACAAGCTGATTACGCGAAACTGGCGGATGTGCCGACGCTAAAAATCAAACATAATAATGTCCTCGGCTATTTCGTCGAAGTCACGCCGAAACACGCCGATGCTATGCTTAATCAAGGGCCAGAAAGCCCCTTTATTCATAAACAAACCCTTGTGTCGGGCGTTCGCTTTACCACCGTTGAGCTGGCTGAGTTAGATCAAAAAATCGCCAGCGCCGCAGAGCGAGTTACGGCGCTAGAGATTGATGTCTTCAACGGATTTTTGTCGCGTGTCATGGCGCATATTGACGTCATTCGCGACATGGCCGCCGCTTTGGCGCGGCTAGATGTCCATGCCGCTTGGGCGGTTTGGGCCAGCGAAAATAAAGCCGTGCGCCCAGCGATTTCGGAAGGCCCTATTTTCAACGTCAAAGGCGGCCGCCACCCTGTTGTCGAAGACGCTTTGCGCAAATCTGGCGCGCCCGCCTTTACGTCAAATGATTGCACACTGTCTTCCGATGCCAAAGCGGCCCCGCGCCTGACCTTAATTACTGGTCCAAATATGGCGGGTAAATCGACCTATCTTCGGCAAAATGCTTTGATGTTTATTCTCGCGCAAGCGGGCGGATATGTTCCAGCTCAAAGCGCAGAGATTGGGGTAGCGGATCAGCTCTTCTCCCGCGTCGGCGCGTCGGATGATTTATCCAAAGGGCGCTCCACCTTCATGATTGAAATGATAGAGACCGCCGCCATCTTGAACCAAGCCACAGAGCGTAGCTTTGTGATTTTGGATGAAATTGGACGCGGTACGTCAACCTTTGATGGTTTGTCTATTGCTTGGGCGAGCGTAGAACATTTACTTAGCGTGAATAAATCTCGCGCGCTTTTCGCGACGCATTATCATGAATTAACGGAATTAATCGACAGTCTAGACGGCGCTGAAAATGCCTCTTTGCGCGCCAAGGAGTGGGACGGCGAGCTTGTGTTTTTGCATGATGTCAAACCGGGTGCGGCGGATCAATCTTACGGTGTACAGGTTGCCAAATTAGCCGGGCTGCCCATGGCTGCCGTGGACCGCGCGCGCGCCGTTCTACAGCGGCTGGAGTCCGATAGCGTGAGTTCGACCTCGGCGCCTGTAGGCCTACCTCTATTTACGGCGGCGGTAGCTCAGCCTGAAAAACCCAGTGCTTTAGATCTCGCTTTAGCGCGCCTTGATGTTGACAATTTATCGCCTCGAGACGCCCTAGATTTACTCTATGAGTTTCACAGCAAAGCCCAGCAAAAAGTCAGCCCCGCTAAATCGGCTCAGGATAGATAGGATAGACATGGCCCGTGCGTCACAAAATATCGCAAAAATCCCTCACCGGGAATCCGCGCCGGATACGGGCATGTCTATTAAGGGCCTTTCCGCTGAGCTTGACGCTATTGCAAAAAAGGGCGGGTCTAAATTACGGACCCATGTCCTTACCCACCTCAAAACCAGTTTGACGGACGCAAAAAACACGGCGCGTAAACGGTTTGAAATGGGCCGTCTAGACGGGCTGGAGACGGCGCGTCTTCTGGCGGCCATTCATGATGTGATTGTTATCTCACTCTGGAATTTCTCGGCCAAGCATATCGTCGCGCAGGATGACGCGAAAGGCGTCTCGCTTTGCGCGGTCGGCGGATATGGCCGCGGGGAAATGGCACCTGAGTCCGATCTCGATTTATTATTCTTAACCGCCGATGGAAGTTCATCCGAGACACTCGAAGCGCTGACGGAATATGTTCTCTATATGTTATGGGACCTGGGATTGAAGGTCGGCCATGCGACGCGTTCGGTGGATCAATGTCAAAAACTGGCGAAAGAAGACCAAACCATTTTAACCAGCTTGTTGGACCTGCGCCATCTGTCGGGCGATGAAAGCCTATCAGAAAAGCTCTACACGCAATTTCGTAAAAACATTACGCGCGGTAAAGGGCGCGGCTACATTTCGACAAAGTTGGAAGAGCGCGATGTCCGCCATGCGCAAGAAGGCAATTCGCGCTATGTCATCGAGCCAAATATAAAAGAGGGAAAAGGCGGGCTGCGCGATTTGCATGTCCTATATTGGATTACCCGTTTTCTGGACCGCGACGGAAAAATAACCGACCCGCAGCGCGCCCGCGATTATACGAAGCTGGGCCTATTTGATGAGCGCGCAGCGCAACGCTTTCGCCGCGCCGCCGATTTTCTGTGGCGCACGCGGCATCATCTGCATTGGACCGCAGGCAGGCCAACAGAGCAGCTGGGTTTTGATATGCAAGTCAAGCTCGCGCCCAAAATGGGCCATGCGGTGGAAGAAGTAGAGGTCGCGGTTGAGCGCTTTATGCGTGAATATTTCACCAATGCCCGAGAGGTGGGCGCCCTAACACGGATTGCTTGCGCTAAGCTAGAAGCCGAGCGCGCTATTCGCCTGCCCAAAAGCTTGGATCGATTGATGCCGGGATCACGCAGAAATCTAAAAAACAAAGATTTCTTTATTGACCATGGTCGTTTGAATTTTGCGGATCCGATGAGCATTCGCGAAAGACCCGAACAAATCCTTCAACTTTTTGAGACGGCGGGCCGCCGAAATATTGATATTCATCCTGACGCCTTTTCGGCGATTGATTTTAGGCGCAATCTTATCGACACGGATTTTCGTGGGAATCCGCAGCATTCGGAAATTTTCCAAGCGACGCTGATGAACGCCAAAGCGCCTTATGCGACGCTAAAGACCATGAATGAGGCTGGCGTGTTGGGCCGCTATCTGTCTGAATTTGGCGGCATCGTCGCGCGCACGCAATTTAATATGCATCACGCTTATACGGTGGATGAGCACACGTTACGCCTGATCGATAATTACGATGATTTAGCTAAAGGGCGACTGTTAGAGGAGGTACCCTTCGCGTCAAAAATCGCAAGTGAGTTTGGCCATACGCAGCATCTGACCATGATGCTTGCCTGTCTTTTGCATGACACGGGCAAAGGCAAAGGGGATCAATGTATTGAGGGTGCGCAATTGGCGCATCGCGCCTGCCGCCGTTTGGGTATTCCGCAAAATATCACAGATGATGTCGCCTGGCTCGTGCGGCGGCATTTAGACATGAGCGAAACCGCCCAGCGACGCGATATTTCTGATCCCGAAACGATCGAGAATTTTGCAAAACTGATGGGGTCTAAGCGTCGATTGGATTTGCTTTTGGTTTTGACAGTGTCCGATATCCGCGCGGTGGGCCCCGGCATTTGGAATGATTGGAAGGCGACACTATTGCGGGGATTATATGTCGCGACCGAAGCCTACTTAGAAGGCCGCGAAGACCTTGCGCCAAAAGCAAAAATAGAGTCCCGCAAAGGGCAATTATTTGAACGGCTTTCCGAAAGCACTGTTAAAGATATCGCGCCTATTACCAGTCTTTTGCCCGAGAGCTATTGGCTTGGCTTTTCCATGCGGAAAATGGTGTTACACGCTAAATTTTTTGAAATGCTGCTCAAGGCGGGACATAATCCAAAAACCGATACGGCGATTAAATTGCGCGTGAATAGGCGGCGTAATACAACAGAGCTTTGGGTCATGACGCGAAATCGCGCGGGATTATTTCGGGACTTATCATTAGCCATCACGGCCAGCGGAGCCTCTATTACGGGGGCGCATCTAAGCACGGGTGAGGGCGGTTTGGTTATGAACACCTTCTACCTCCTCGGCCCTGACGGCGAAGCCTTTAGCGCTAAATCGCCTCATGTTTTAGATCATTTGCGAAAAACTGCCTTTGAAGCGGCGCAAGGTAACACAGAAAAACTCGTTATACCCAAAGGGCTGAAATCTCGGCGGGCGGGCGCAATCCCTGTAAAGGCGCGCGTTAAATTTCCAGAAACGGTTCATTCCGGCACGAGCATTATTGAAGTGCAGGGCCGAGACCGCCCGGGATTATTACACGAGCTTTCAGATTTTTTAACGGCGTCAGATCTCGATATTTCCAGCGCCCACATCGAAGTTGTTGGCGCGATGGCGGTTGATGTTTTTTATGTGCGCCGCGCCGTTTTAGATAAAGCAACCAAAACAAAATTGCGGGCGGGGCTTTTGGATATTTTACGCGACCCCGCCGAAAAGACTAAGGCGGCTTAATGCGGCTGCTGCGCTCAACAGCTATTATTGGGTCGCTGACCCTAGTCTCGCGGCTTTTGGGTTTGGTGCGCGACATTTTAATTGCGCGTTTTTTGGGCGCGGGCATTGTGTCCGACGCTTTTTTTACGGCCTTTAAACTCCCCAATGTTTTCCGCCGCATGTTCGCGGAAGGCGCCTTTAATGCGGCCTTTGTTCCGCTCTATGCCAAGCGTATCGAAGAAGACGGAGAAGCGGCGGCCGATGAGTTTGCGTCCGAAGCGGCAGCGTGGCTCTTTGCGGTGGTGGCGATTATTGTCATTATTTTTGAGCTGACCATGCCTTTCTCGCTTAATATTATTGGGGGTGGGCTCGATAAAACAACGCTATATGGCGGCATTACGCCTTATGATCTCGCGGTGCTCTATGCGTGGCTAACCATGCCTTACTTGCTGTTTATGTCGATGACAGCTTTGTTTTCGGGAATTTTAAATACGAGAAATCATTTCGCGCTCGCGGCTGGCGTGCCCATTATTCTAAATCTATTTATGATTTCGACCTTAGTTTTTTCGGGCGGTTTGGACTGGTCCCAGCGTAATATTGGTCTCGCTTTGTCAGCTGCGATTACTGTTTCGGGCGCGGTGCAAATGGGGTTGGTGTTTTGGGGTTGCCGTAAGGCCGGCGTAAAATTTGGTCTACGGCGGCCGCATTATACGCCTGCTGTGCGCCGCCTTGTGACCCTCGGCATTCCTGGCATTATCAGCGCTGGGATAACCCAGATCAATTTGCTCGTGAGCCATTTCATTGCCACAAGCCAAACCAGCGCGGCGAGCTGGCTGACCTATGCCGACCGCCTCTATCAGTTGCCGTTAGGTATGATTGGGATAGCGATGGGCGTCGCCCTCCTGCCTAGCCTCTCGCGTTCCATTCGCGCGGGCCGCGAGGGCGAGGCGAAGACGACATTAAACCGTGGGATTGAGATTTCCCTTTTCCTGACCTTGCCTGCCGCCGTTGCGCTTTACATTATTCCAGATTTTTTAATTTCGGGCCTGTATCAACGCGGGGCCTTTACCTCTGATACGACCGTTCAAGTCGCTAAAGCTTTGCGCTGGTTCGCCTTAGGCCTGCCTGGGTTTGTGCTTCTCAAGGTTTTAACGCCTGCATTCTTTGCGCGCGAAAATACGAAAACGCCAATGGTGTGGGCAGGCATTTCTGCGGCGATAAATCTGTCTTTGGGATATGCGCTCTTTGTCACAATCGGCTTTCACGGGTTGGCCCTCGCAACGTCTATCGCAGCTTGGGTGAATGTTCTGGGCTTGAGTATTTTATTACTAAAATCTGGAGACCTCGCGCTTGATGCCCGTTTGAAAAAACATCTGCCGCGTATTGCTCTGGCGAGCGTCGTCATGGGCGCGGCGTTGTGGTGGGCCCGTCAATATTTACCCGACCTTGGCGCGGCCAATATCTTGATGGATTTTGTCTGGCTTATTTTTGTCACGGGGGCAGGCGCGATTGTGTATGCGCTTGCCGCGACCCTCTTGCGGGCCTATGAGCTCGCCGATATAGGCAGAGCGTTTTCTAAATCTGCCCCGAAAGATTAGGTTATGACTGACCAAAACACACCGACATATGCGGGTCCCGATAGGGTCTTTTCGGGTGTGCAGCCGTCTGGCTCGCTGCATCTCGGGAATTATCTAGGCGCGCTCAAGAAATTCGCGGCCCTGCAACATGAAAAAGACTGCGTCTTTTGTATCGTGGATTTGCACGCCATTACCGTGCCGCAAGACCCAGCAAAGCTCGCGGATCAAACGCGCGAAATTGCGGCCGCTTATTTTGCAGCAGGCGTCGATCCCAAAAAAGCGATTGTCTATGCGCAATCTTCTGTGCGCGCCCATACGGAGCTGGCGTGGTATTTTAATTGCGTGGCCCGCACAGGCTGGCTCAACCGTATGACGCAGTTCAAAGATAAGGCGGGTAAAAATGCCGAGCGCGCCAGCGTCGGACTCTATACCTATCCCGTTCTCCAAGCTGCCGATATTTTGGCCTTTAAAGGGACCCATGTTCCCGTAGGTGAAGATCAGAAACAACATCTTGAACTCTCGCGCGATATTGCGGCGAAGTTTAATCATGATTTCGGCGCGCCAGGTTTCTTCCCGCTGCCAGAGCCGCTTATCAAAGGGCCGGGCGCAAAGGTCATGTCGCTACGTGATGGCACCAAGAAAATGTCGAAATCTGATCCGTCTGACGCCTCGCGGATTAACCTGACCGACACCGCGGACCAAATTGCGAAGAAGATCCGCAAGGCCAAAACAGATACGGGCTCTGTCCCTGCCAGTGCAGAAGAGATGGAAGGCCGCCCCGATATCGCCAATCTCATCGGGATTTACGCCGCGCTATCTGACCGCTCCGAGGCGGATATTCTGAGCGAACATGGCGGCGGGCAATTTGGTCCCTTTAAAGCGGCGCTCGCCGAAGTCGCCGTGGAAGCCCTGCGTCCTGTCACAGATTTGATGAACCGCTATCTCGCCGCGCCCGATGAGATCGATGCGATTTTATCAAAGGCAGGCGATGATGCCGCGGCCATTGCAGATCCCATCGTCGCCGATGTGCGTAAAATCATTGGATTTAGAGGAAGCTAATATGCGCCGTTTTTGTCTTACACTTGCCGCCCTCACGCTCATTGGATGCGGTGGTGGTCATGGCCATAGCCATTCCGGCGAAGGCATTGAAATTTCCAATGCGCGTATAAATCCGCCGCTCCCCGGACAAAGCACGGGCGTAGCCTTTATGCGTCTTGATAATCACGGCGAAGATGACCGCCTCTTGGCGATTACCTCTCCCGTCAGCGGCCGCATTGAACTGCACACGCATTTAAATGATGGCGGGATTATGCAAATGCGCCGCGTCGACGGCATTGCGCTGCCGCATGGCGAGACGGTGGAGCTAAAGCCTGGCGGGTTTCATGTGATGCTGTTTGAGACAACGGCCACGCTCGGTGAAGAGGCCGTACTCACGTTAGATTTTGAAAAAGCCGAAGACCTAACGGTTGCTGCGCCCATCGTCCTGCGAGGTGAAACAGATCATGGCAGCCACTCAAAGTCGTCAGACCACGGTAGCTCTACAAAGCATTAGGGTGTTAAATTTTGACCTGACTTTTGGGACGCGGGGATAAAGACTTCCAGTAAATCTAGATAGACATCGGCGAAATCGAAGAACCTATCCGTGCGTCGATTGGTAGATATCGCGAGCGTCATATTATGTTCGGGAATTATCATCAGCCAGCATTGCGCGCCTTTTGATACGCCGCCGTGATTGAGATGTTCGATCTCTCCAACCCCCTCAATCCTCCAGCTTTTTCGCCGAAATCCGAGCGCGTAATCTTGTTCCTTTGAAATTGGTAGGGGCGCCCAAAAGACCTCTCTTATATCAGCAGGGATGAAATCATCCTCTAACCAAGCTGCGCCCAAAACGGCCAAATCCGACGGCGTTGAGACATAGCCGCCTGCTGCGAGCTTATGGCTCAAATCCACGCGCCGCCACGGCTTCACTTTGCCCGTTTTGGTTTGATAGGACACGGCTTTATGCGGATTATTCTTCCGCGACGTATCAGGTTGGAGTGAGGCTAAATTATTTGGCGCGAAGACACGGGAGGACATGAGGGCATTAAAGGACATATCGGCTGCGTCCTGCATAACTGCGCTTAGAAGAACATTATCAAATCCTGAATAATGAAAGCGCGTTCCCGCTTCATATAAAATATCCGCGTCGTCGAAAACGGAAAGCGATGTATTTGGGTCCTCAAAATGACGCCGTAGCGCGAGGCTCTGATAAAACCCTATCCAATCAGTATTCTCTTCATAGGCGGTCAGCCCTGCCGTATGGGAGATGAGCTGGCGGGGCGTAAAATTCTTCCAATCGGGATTTGGTAAATCTTTGGAATAGGCCGAAATCGGCGCGTCCAAATCCATTGTGCCCTCTGCAATTAAGCGCGCGAGGCCCGTGGCCGTGACGGCTTTTGACGTAGAGCCAATTCGGTAAAGCGTCTGATGGCTCGCGGGGGTGTTCTTTGCCACATCTTGCCAGCCGACAGCATTGGCCCAAATAAGTTCACCATTGAGCGTGATGGCGGCGGAAAGGCTCGGGGCGTCAATTTTGGCGCGACGCCTTTCTAAAATCTTTGTCGCTTCATTGCTTGCCTCTACAAAGTCCGCTGTTACATGAGCTGTTCCAATAGGCGCCTCAGCGGGGAGGGCCGTCCACCCCCAAGGCAAGCGCGCGGTTTCATATTGGTTCGACAGAAAGCCATATATGGGCCAAAGACTCCAAACTAAAGTCCCCAAGACGAGGGCGAAGAGGTAGAAGCGTTTTCGTTTCAATTGCGCCATAGAGTTTCTTATTCAGGAGAGTTTTTAATCCAATGAAATTGTTAGGGCTTCGTTTTTAGGTCGATTTGAATCTGATAGATAAATTGTTACTTCGTTTGACTCTAAGCTCCATTCGGCAGTTTCAGGATAGCCCATATATTCGTCTTGTAATACCGTCACTTCTTTGGAGTCGGTGTTGTAGAGTTCCAATGCGTCATTTTGATTGGAGTAATATACTATATATTTCCCGTTCGGCGAGATGACTGTATCGAACTTACCACATTGGCAAATTTTGTTTTTATTGTGATAGATATAACCGAAGTGCCCAACGCCTTCCCAGTGCCCAGCCGAATTCACGATACTTTTGGTTACGTCATAAAACCCATTGCCTAACTTTGTAGAAGATTGATGTACGACAGTGCCGGGTTCTGCATTGTCCCAGTCCTCGAATGACACGTTAATATCATTTGGCCCAAATGTTTGACACGAGGATAGA
The DNA here is from genome assembly GCA_938001915.1 of uncultured Caulobacterales bacterium. Lineage (GTDB taxonomy): Bacteria > Pseudomonadota > Alphaproteobacteria > Caulobacterales > Maricaulaceae > Litorimonas. Next base: position 14,292 of record CALLBD010000105.1, read on the forward strand.
AAAACCGTGGCAAAAATAAATAATTTTCTCATGCTCGCTATACTATTCTCTAAAATGTCAAAAGTGTGACATCGGGAACTTTTTTAATTCGCTTTAGCTCTTTTTGGAAATTCTTATATCTGGCTTGCGTTGTGGGGTGTGAGTTATCATCTGAGCTTCCGCCTTCATGCGGATGGGCGGCGCTTTTCCAAAAGCTGACGGCCGCGTCGATATCATAGCCAGCGCGCGCCATAAGCACGAGCGCCATACGGTCCGCCTCTAGCTCCAGGGCTTGTGTCGGTGTTTGGCGCATGTGGTCGCCGATGACATGAGCCATTTCATGGGCAATGACGAGGGCGAGATTTGTATCATCTGGCACGGAGCGCATCAGCGCCGAGGTGATGAGAACCTCGCGCCCATTCGTGTGGCCATTAATATCTTGAGAGAAGACAACAGTGGATGGAATATCGCAGGCCGTATCTGGCCGAATGCGCGCCACAAATTCCCGTCCCGCTTTTGTTCGAATCTTGACTTTGGATAGCACGCTTTCAAAGCCATTGCGCAGCACCGCGCGGTTATAGCTTTCCATGAGCGGGTCGCCGCTAATGGGGTTCGTATTGACGGCGAGAATTTGATCGCCGGGCTCTAGGCGCGCCTTGGCGGCCGACGTATCTGGCCGCACCGCGCGGATAAAAAGGCCGCCGTCTTTGAGGCCTAAAAATTCTTCGGCCATGGGGCGCAGTGCGTCAGGGTAATCATCCAATTTGTGCAGTAAAAATCCCGGGTCGCGCCGCGTGCGCGGACAGAGCGCCGCATTTTTGAGGCGCAGCGGCGCCGCAACCCGGGCCAGCCTGTCATTCAAGGCTTGATACTCTGCTAGCACATCCTCGAAGCGCGTATCCTCGGGCCGTCGCTCTATGGCCGAGAGAGTCTCGTCTTGGCGACTATCTTCAGAATATGCGGGCGCGTCCTGTTGGGCCGTGCTTGGCGTACAGGCGGCACTCCCCCAAAAGGCGGCAAGCCATACGCCCCTTTTTAAATTTTGGGTTAGCTGTCTGATGCGCTGTCCTTATTAATGAAATTTGGGACGAGCGCCGCGCCTGTTTTTTGCTTTGCCAGAATTTCATCCCGCGCCGCCTTAATGCGTAAATATCTATCGGGGAAGGTGGGATGGGTTTTGGCGCGGCTTATGCCTTTTGGCGCAATCGTGGATAATCTCTGCCAGAAGCTCTCCACGCCTTCGGGGGAATAGCCCGCTCTGACAAGATAATACAGGCCCACATAATCGGCTTCGCTTTCAAAGGGCCGCGTATGGCGCGTTGCGCCAAAGCTTAGAATATAATTGCCGACAGTCTTTCGAATATGCCCCATTGTATTATGTGCCAGCTCATGTCCGATAATGAGGGCAAGTTCGCTATCGCTTTGCACAAAATCCATCATGCCCGTTGTCATTGTGATATTACGGCCATCGGCAAAAGCATTAATTACTGTGCTATTTCTGAGGCGTAAATTATAATCACAGCTCATAACGGGCGTGACATTCAAACTAATATTTTCAGCACCCCGGCGAACGGTCACGGTATCATCCGCCAACAGCGTGTTCCAATTTTTTGAACCTAATTTCGCAGGCTCATTTTCATCATTTAAAATAATGTCACCGCGCTTAAATCCCGCAAAGGCGGCGGGACTGCCGTCAGCAATATGAAAAATCCGCGGATACTCATCCGCGCCCAATACGCGGCCCGCCGCAGAGCGAAGGCGCTTGGAATAAGATTTCAGGCTATGGGTTTTAACCCCAATCGCGGCGCGCGTTTTTGGGCAGAGCGGGGCATTCGCGGTTAAAACGGGCCAGCCCGCATTGAGGTAAATCCCAGCATCGGATTCGATTTTGCGCAAGGCCTCGGTTTCCTGAAACTGCGTTTCCGCGGCGAGGTCTGGCGCTTCAATATCAGGCAAGCGCGTGTCCAGCCCCGCGCAGGCTCCAAGTGCCGTACTTAGGATGAGGGCCGTGAGAGCTATGGGGCGTATATCAATCACACTTTATAATGCACAGATTGTCGCCCCAGCGTCAATGTGACTTGCGCATCTCGTCGGGCTGCCCCACATAACGCCCAACTTTATTGAACTGTAGAGACCGTTTATGTTTATTCAAACAGAAGACACGCCGAATCCGGCCACTTTGAAATTCCTGCCAGGACGCGAAGTTGTCGGCCCCGACGGGCGCGTGCGCGAATATACGCGCGGCGATGATATTAAAGATGCGCCTATGGCCGAAATGCTCTTCATGATTCCAGACGTACACCGTATCTTTTTCGGCAGTGATTATATTTCTGTCACGCGCGGGGAAGATGCGCAGTGGAAACATTTAAAACCTGCGGTGCTGGGCGCGATTATGGATTTCTATGTCGCGGGCGGCACGCCGCTTCTCGACCAGCTACAAGCGGGTGAGGTTGAAGAGCGGGTCTATGAAGGGGAAACGCTCGAAATTGTTGAACAGATTAAAGAGCTGATTGAATTACGGGTGCGCCCTGCTGTGGCACAAGATGGCGGCGATATTGTCTTTAAACATTACGATGACGCCGACGGTATTGTCTTTCTGGAAATGCGCGGCGCCTGTGCGGGCTGCCCGTCCTCGACCATGACGCTTAAGCACGGCATTGAGAATATGCTCAAACATTATGTCCCCGAAGTGAACGCTGTTGAGCAAATGACAGGCTAATCTGTCATGATTATTCTCGGGCTTGATACAACGGGGTCGCAGTGCTCGGTTTCGCTGGTGGATGAGGCTAGAGTTCTGGCGCATATCTGCCGCGATATCGGACGCGGCCATGCCGAAGTTTTGGCGGGCATGGTGGAAGAGGCCTTGACCAAAGCCGCCGTAACCCCCGCTGATATTGACCGCATTGCCGTCTGTACGGGTCCGGGAAATTTCACAGGCCTGCGCGTCGCGCTGTCTTTTGCTAAAGGCTTTGCCTTGCCGCGAAATCTGCCCGTGATTGGGATTGATGCGCTGGCCCTCACAGCGTCGCGCCTTGATCCTACGGCAAGCCAGAAGATTGCTGTGCAACAAGATGTGCGGCGGGGCGAATATTTTTACGCGTTTTATGAAAAGGGCAAAGTTCAATTTCCGCCGCGGGCGATGACAAAAGAGGCCTTGGAATTACGCGCCGCTGAAAAGGGCGTGGATAAAATTCATGAGACTGAGATTGATACCCGCATCCTCGCGTGGCTTTCAATTGATTACGATCCCGCTGACTATCCCGCGGAGCCGCTTTATGCCCGCGCGCCTGATGCGAAATTGCCCGGCGGTAAATCTCTCCCAAAAATTGAAACGCCAAAAACTAAAGCGCCAAAACCCGAAGTATGAGGCCGCTGACCGCCACTGATGCTCGCGATATGGCGTCACTCCATGCGCAGAGTTTTGAACGCCCTTGGGACGCGCTGGAGATGGCGGCTCATGTCGCCCGCGATTTATGTTTCGGTGTTGAGGATAAATCGGGTCAGCTCGCGGGATTTATCATTTTGTCTCGCGCGGCAGACCAAGCTGAAATTTTGACAATTGCCACCGCTAAATCTGCGCGGCGTCAGGGCTGGGGGCGCACCCTTTTGGACGGCGCGATTGCGGAACTACGCACGTTGCAGGTTTCAGAGCTCTTTTTAGAAGTCGCCGAATATAATAGCGCCGCCCTCGCGCTTTATCGCAGCGCAGGGTTTGACCCCATTGGCCGCCGCCCCGCCTATTACCGCCGAGCGGCGGGCCGGGTCGCGGCCATCACATTCTCGAAAAAGCTCTAGCGAAACGCGGCGCATCAGCGTAATAGACCTCTATGACGAGTATTTTAGAAAAAAGATGTATTGAGCGCGGGCTGCGGATGACGGACCAGCGCCGCATTATTGCGCAAGTCCTCTCTGAAGCCACAGACCATCCTGACGCGGAAGAGGTCTATACCCGCGCCAGCGCAAAAGATCCAAAAATCTCGCTCGCTACGGTCTATCGGACTGTCCGTCTTTTTGACGAAGCCAATATTATCGAAACCCATGATTTCCGCGATGGCCGCGCCCGCTATGAACTCGCTGAAGGCGAACATCATGATCATTTAATTGATGTGCAAACGGGCGATGTTATCGAATTTGTCGATGCCGAAATCGAAGCGCTGCAAGAAAAAATCGCCGAAAAACTTGGCTATGAACTCGTCGATCACCGCATGGAACTTTACGGGCGGAAGAAGACCAATACTTAAAATTTATGTTTAGCCGCCGCCTGATAGATGTTGAGGTTGCGGAATGGCAATTCGATGGATTTGCTTGGCTAATTGATAATTTTTCATCGGGGTCAAATCTGCCTGATAGTCCCTTATTCTTACCGACGCCCGAGTATTTTCCGAATGTAAATTGGACCGCTCGAACTTATGCGGGAAGAATTTTTGACCTGGTGAAATCTCAATGTGGATTTAACGAAGGCGACATATTTGATTTGGAGCCTCAATCGGGCCGACCTGAAGCGTCACTCGGCGGGCTAGCGATGGTCGAAACACGGGGACAAACGGCCTGCGGCACATACCAAATGATACCAGCTAAATATGGAAAACCGAGAGAGATTATAAAATATGATGCGGGATTGGAAAACACCCCTGCACAATTAGTGGCAACATTTGCGCATGAATTATCCCACGCGCTTCACAACCGATCTCACCAAGACTTAGATATAGAGCCCGAGCTATATGAGCTTTTTACGGATTTGACGGCGATATATTTGGGCTATGGTGTTTTCCTCGCCAATACGCGGTTCGAATTTTCTCAATTTACAAATGCCGATACGCAAGGGTGGCAGGCCCAGGGCGCAGGCTATCTACCGGAAGCGGATATGGTTTTCGGGACCGCTCTATTTATGAAAATAAAAGATTTACCCATGGAGACGGCGCTCCCGCATTTGAAACCCCGATTACGAAAAATGCTGAAAAAGGCTTATCGGCAGTTGGATGGCCATGAGGATGAGGTCATGGCGTTGCGAGCGCGCGTTCCTCCAGAATTTGAGCAAGAAATTTGACTCAAAATTAGCCTTTTTGCCCTATTGCAAGGCATGGATTTTTTATCTGTCATAACGATTGCGGCTGAGCTCTTTCATGAGGCTCCGCAGATTATCACAGGGTTACTGGTATTTCCGCCGCTGCTCTATCTCGTCAAGCGTCTGTCAGGGGCGCGCCTTGGCTGGGGATTTTTCAAACCGAGCGCGCGGGACCTATATAGTTACCGCAATAATTTCATGCTGGTGCTGTTCAATGTTTTCACCTGGACGGCGCTCTTTGTGGTCTTTGACAAATATCTCATCAATTTTTGGGAAGATACATTTGGCGTGACGCGGCTCAATCCTTTTGGGGCCTGGGCTTTGCCGTTCCAAGTTCTGGTTCTGCTCGTGATTTTAGATTTCACAAATTACTGGTCGCACCGCCTGCTGCATCGTCCGTGGATGTGGGGGATACACAGCCTGCATCACTCGGATGAGACCATGAATTTCTCGACGAATTTCCGCGTACATGGCCTGGAGATGGTGCAGATGAAACTCGTCGTCGTCGTGATTACGGGCTGGCTCAGCTTACCTGCCGCCGCGCTGGCCGTCGCGGTTTTTCTACGCGGTTGGTACGGGCTTTATGTCCATTCCCGCCTGCCATTTGATCATGGGCGTTTCCGCAAAATTTTGGTCTCGCCGAATTATCACCGCTGGCACCACGCCGATGACCCCGCCGTTTACGGCAAGAACCTCGGCGATATGTTTGTAATTTGGGATTTGGCCTTTGGCACATATTACGACCCTGGCACGTGTAATATTCCGCAAGGTGTCTCTGATGCGCCCAAAGATATTTTCCGCGCGCAATATTTTCCGGTGGTGCATTTGGTGCGGAAGTTTAAGGGACGTAAGGGCGGTGAGGCGCCTTTGTTGGAGCCTGCGGAATGAAGCTCTATTTCGATTTGTGTAGACTGATTTTGTCCCACCACGTTTGGCGATATTTGCGCAAGTCTTCATCCCCGTAATAATAAACATGGTTCAGCTTATCCTTCCAGATCTCGCACTCTTCTAAGTCTTCTTTAAAAATGGGCTGATTATTCTCACCGTCTCCTGTCCAATCATAACAGTCTGTCAGTGTTGGAATATACGTATCTTGACCCGTCTCTAAATATAATTTGAGGGCATTATAAGGTGGATGAGGCGTACAGGTTGAAACGCCATATTCTCCATCTTGAGCTTTGAAAGCGTTGATTAACTGAGGTAAGCCTATTCTGAGCTGGACGCCACAACTGCCCCCATCTTCAACATTCGACTTTACCTCGATTTCAGGTTTTATGACGCGTTCAAAGCCATCTAAAACATGGAGCTTATAAGTTACGCCACTGCGAAATCTGCCCTTATCTGTTACATTGACTTTCGCCTCTAGTGGTACCGCCCAAACACTTATGTAGTCTTCTGTGAAGTCGCTGACAAAACCTGACCATTCCCCACAACTGCAAGCCCAAGCCTTAGTGCTGAAACTGAGAGTTAAAAGTATCGTGAGCAAAAGACGGGACAACATAATTTCACCTAACAGCTTATTTATCTCACTGTCCATCATTGCCTAATGCGAAGAGGCTCTTCTATGGCCTCATCTCTATATTTCCAGCAGAGCTTGGGAACTACTTTGAGGTGAAGGCATCCAGAATATACTTCCCAAATGAAAGGCTGACAAAGCGCTTTAAATTGGTGTTGTTCAATCTGGTGCAAGTCACATTTCGGACTTGTCGGTGCAATTTCACAGGCTTCAGCACCCCAGTTGAGGTCTTGCTGTGTAACCCCGATGTCTGTCCATCTCGATTTATCTATTTTCCGCAGGTTTAGCTTTTGGATTTCTGTGCCGAGCGTCACGTCGCGGCGGTCTGAGACAACATGTATGACTTCGCTTAGGTGTCCTTTTGAAACCCCTCCTATTTTAAAGCGCGCATAGCCTTTTTCTTTTAAGCTGTCAGATGGGGCGTCCAAAAATATGCCCCAGACGGACGCGTCAATTTGAGACTTTATTTCCGTCTCTTTAGTGATGCGCTCACTCAGAGTTTGAAGAGCACGAAGATCGTCACGGGATGGAGGATATTCTGACATCATACAAGCTTGCGCAGGGATAGAAGTGAACATCACTAAAATGATTATCAGGCCTCGCAATTTCATAATGTAATATAATCACATCATTGCTCCGCTGTCCAGAACCGCTTGCCCAATCGCGCCTTGCCGCCTATAGGGCCGCAACACAAATGGAGCCTGCTATGTCACCCCGCGATAAATCCGCGTCTCGTGACGTTGAGCAAGCCGCGATTATCGCGGCCAAGCCTGACGTTACGCCCGCCCAAAATACCAAAAAAGTTTTCATCAAAACCTATGGCTGTCAGATGAATGTCTATGATAGCGAGCGTATGGCGGATGTCCTCTCGCCAATTGGTTATGCGCCCGTTGATGCGCCGGATGATGCAGACCTCGTGATTTTAAATACGTGCCACATCCGCGAAAAGGCGGCCGAGAAAGTCTATTCAGAGCTGGGCCGAATTCGTCAGCATAAAGAGAAAAACAAACCCAATATGAAGGTCGCCGTGGCGGGTTGTGTCGCCCAAGCCGAAGGCGCAGAAATTCAGCGCCGCGCCCCCGTCGTCGATATGGTGCTCGGCCCGCAGACCTATCACAAACTCCCCGAGATGATTGCCAAAGTGCACCGCAATACGGGCGATGTGTTGGAAACGGAATTTGACACAATCGAGAAATTTGACCAATTACCCAAGACGCGCAATGTCAAAGGCTTCTCGGCCTTTCTGACGGTCCAAGAAGGCTGTGATAAATTCTGCACCTTCTGTGTGGTGCCTTATACGCGCGGCGCTGAAGTCTCTCGCCCCGTGCAGCAAATCGTCGATGAAGCCCGCGATCTCGCGCGCCAAGGCGTGCGGGAAATCACGCTCATCGGGCAGAACGTCAATGCTTATATGGCCGAAGGGCCAGATGGTAGTGATTGGGGCCTCGGGCAGCTTATCCGCCATGTGGCCTTGATTGGGGGGATTGACCGCATTCGTTTCACGACCTCCCATCCGCGCGATATGGATGATGATCTTATCCGCGTGATTGGTACCGAGCCCAAGCTCATGCCCTACTTACATCTACCTATCCAAGCGGGCAGTAATAAAATCCTGCGCGCTATGAACCGCGATCATACTTATGCGGAATATAAAGCGCTGATTGCGAAAATCCGCGCGGCGCGTCCCGAAATTGCGCTGTCAGGGGATTTCATTGTCGGCTTCCCGGGTGAGACGGAATTAGATTTCGAAGAGACGATGAAATGCGTCGAAGAAATTGGCTATGCCTCCAGCTTTAGTTTCAAATATAGCGTCCGACCCGGCACCCCCGGCGCGTCTATGCTCCGCCAAGTCGATGAAGATGTAAAACAAGACCGCCTCGTGCGTCTGCAAGAGCTGCTCTATGCGCAACAAGAAGCGCATAATAAATCCCTCATCGGGAAAACGCTTTCTGTCTTGGTAGAAGGCACAGGCCGCAAAGGCGGACAGCTCTTCGGCCGCTCGCCTTACCTAACAGGCACACATTTTGACGGGCCAGAGGAACTGGTCGGGCAGATTGTTGATGTGAAGATTGAGGAAGCTGGACGGAATTCGCTGGTTGGGGTTTTGGCCGTATGAGTGATTTAACCGATTTCCAAAAGAATATTTTGACCAATGTTGAAAAGCATGGTTGGTTTGCCACTACCGTATTTGATCCTGAAGGAAAAAATCCGACTTTCACATATTCGATAGGGTTTTCTAAAACCCTTGGCGCACCCGAGTTTATCGTTTTTGGACTAAATAATGACCTCATGCATGATATGCTTTGGGAGGTATTCCACCAGATAAAAGCGGGCGCCGTTCCGAAAAGTGATATGCGTTGGAGTAATCTTATAGAGGGTTTCGATTGTGTGACTCAGAAAGCTGTACATTCAGAGCTTCATAAAGAATACACAGCATCAGCAAATTGGTTTTGGCGGCATCAAGGAAATTCCGGGCATCCAGAAGTCTACCAATTAGTCTGGCCGGGTGCGCAGCAAGGTTTGTTCCCATGGGAAGAGGGCTGTGACTCTTACGTCATTTCACAACAAACACAGCTCTGGGCGGATTAAAGCTGCGAACATCGCCGAGAGAGGAGGGGGAGCCTCTCCCGGCATTTCGCCGACGTTTACTGGGAAAAACTAGGCATGAGGCGCCTCAGGTAAAAAAGCGTCTCTATCCCTACTCACGTTTCAGTCTGAAAAATCCTTCGCAGAAATTTTCTATTGTCCTGGCAGCGTATATGCCATCGGTGCGCCTGGCCCGAGATCAAAGCCGAGGAACGCCCAGGCCACGACGAGGATAACGCCCGTGATAAGCATCCAAATCGAGTAAGGAATCATCATGGCTGTCAGGCTACCGAGGCCGAAATCTTTCTGCCAGCGGCGGGCAAAGACAAGGATAAGCGGGAAATAGACCATGAGCGGCGTGATGATATTCGTCGCGCCATCGCCGACGCGGTAAACGGCCGTCGCGCCATCAGGACTAATCTCCAGCAGCATCAACATCGGCACCATGACAGGCGCAAGCAATGCCCATTTCGCCGAGGCCGAGCCAACAAATAAATTAATCAGCGCCGAGAAAATCACGATAAGCCCAAGCAAAATCGGCAGCGGCAGACCGCTGCTCTCAATGGCGTTGGCCCCGTGAACGGCCGAAATCAGACCTAAGTTTGACCACTGAAACATCGCCACGAAATGCGCGGCGGCAAAAGCCAGCACGAGATAATAACCCATGTCTTTCATAGCTTCAGTCATCATCTCGACAAGGTCTCGGTGGTCTTTGATTGTGCCTGCCGCCTTCCCGTAAGCCCAACCCGCAGCGAGGAACAGCATCATGAAGCCCGCAACGAGCGATGTCAGAAATGGCGTCCAATTGGCGATGGGGCTACACACCCCCGTTGCCGCGATTTCGGGCGGACAAGCGGCCTCATTAATGAGAGGGGTACCCGGTGCGAAGGTCATGACGGCCCATAGCGCAATGACCGCTAGAACCGCGAGACCTGCCCGTCTTAAGCCTTTGCGTTGGCCCTCTGTCAGCGGCTTGTCCTCTTCGGCATAGTTCGCATTTTCGCCTTCGGCGACCCATTTGCCTAGCCGTGGTTCAATAATTTTATCCGTTACATACCATATCAAGGGTAGATAAATGAACATAAGGACCGCGATGAAATACCAATTCCCGAGAAGGTTCGCCTGATAATCCGCATTTAGGATTTCCCCCGCTTCTTGCGTGATCCCATAAAGAAGGGCGTCCAATTGACCGGGCGCAATATTCGCTGAAAATCCGCCCGACACACCTGCAAAGGCAGCTGCAATACCAGCCAGTGGATGCCGCCCCGCACTCGCGAATAACACGCCCGCAAGCGGGATAAGCACAACATAGGCCGCGTCAGCGGCATGGTTCCCAATCATCGCCACCAAGGCCACAACAGGCGTGAGCAAGTATAAAGGCGCGCCGCGAACCGCAGAGCGCATCGCGCTGGCGAAGAGGCCAGAGCGTTCCGCCACACCCGCGCCCAGCATCACGACAAGCACATAGCCTAGCGGATGGAAATGGGTAAATGTCTTGGGCATTTCTACCCATAGTTTTGAGATATTTTCGGCTGAAAGTAAGCTAATCGCGGGAATGACGCCGTCGCTGCCAATTTTAAACCGCTTTATCTGACTGTCTGGCATGCCGCTCAATACATCTTTACTCAAAGTTGCCGAGCCACCTGATAAGGCAACAATAACAGAGATAAGGACAAGAATGATAATCAAATAGAAAAAGAGAAAGACCGGATCGGGCAGCTTATTCCCTGTGCGCTCGACCCAGCCGAGAAAGCCTTTGGCGGGATCTTTTGCGGGGGTGGTCGAGGGGGCGTCAGTCATGGGGCTCTCCGAAAATCTTTCAGCCTTGATAGAGCGAAAAATCATCTGGATGCAAGGTCGTCTTTCTCCTTGGGAAACGCCGTAATTCTACTGAATACCCACTCGCATTCTCATTCGTTCCAGCCTATCGTTCCCCCATGAGCAAACAGACTGAAATATTTGAATTTGATGATGCCGAATTGGTGCGCGGGCTTTGCGGACCTAATCATGCGCATTTGGCCCTGATTGAAGAAGCCTTTGGCGTTTATATCGAAGCGCCTGGTGCCGCCGTGCATATTAATGGCGACGGGCCGAGCCGTGCGCGCGCAGGGGAGCTGGTCAAAGAAATCTATCAACGGCTCGAGCGCGGCTGGCCGTGCGGGCCGACGGATATTCGCGCGCTTATTCGCGCGATGGGTAAGGGTAAGGTGAAGGTCGCAACGGTTGACGCAATTATCCCATTCCCGCGCCGCAGTCCGATTGTGCCGAAAACGCCGCGCCAAGAAAAATTCATTCATGCTATGCGCGACCAGACCATTACATTTGGCGTGGGGCCCGCGGGGACAGGTAAGACGTTCCTCGCGACCGCCTATGGCGCGTCCCTATTGGCGCGCGGCGAGATTACGAAATTCATCGCTTGCCGCCCCGCCGTTGAAGCGGGCGAGCGGTTGGGGTTTCTGCCGGGTGACCTAAATGAAAAAGTGGATCCCTATATGCAGCCCATTTGGGACTCGCTGAATATGGTGCTGGGTAAGGAAGAGGTCGACCGCCGCCGCGCCGCAGGGGATATTGAAATCGCGCCGCTGGCCTTTATGCGCGGGCGGACATTGTCCGATGCCTTTGTTGTAATTGATGAGGCGCAAAATGCGACTATCCCGCAAATGAAAATGGTGCTGACGCGTCTTGGTGAACGCGCAAAATATGCAGTGACGGGCGACCCGACACAAACGGATTTGCCGCATGGCCAAAAATCAGGCCTCGCCCATGCGCTCTCGATTTTGGAGAATATCAAAGGGATCGAGCAGATTAAATTCCTCGCCAGCGATGTCGTCCGTCACCCACTCGTTGGGAAGATTGTCAATGCCTATGAAAAGGACGCCTAGCGCTGATATAGTAACGTGTCGGCTGGAGTTTTTCGCGCAAAAGCGTGTACTGGCTTGACCGTTTGCCTCTCGGTTTCTAACGCCGATATATGTCAGACCTATATCGTAAAGAAGCTCTCGCGCATCGTTCCCGCGCTTTATTCGGTGAAGTGCGTTTGCAAGCCCCGCCTGCGACTTGGATTATTACGACGCTTTTACTCCTGTTGGCGGCCATTTGTTTGGCCGCCTTGTTTCTTTTCCAAGTGCAAACGGATGATGGCCCTATAAGCCTGATGGATTGGCTGTTCAGAGCGGAAAGCTAGGCATGGCAAACAAACTTCCTGTCATTTTGCAAACGGAAATGAGCGAATGCGGGCTGGCTTGCCTTGCGATGATTGCGCGGTTTCACGGTCACGACATTGATTTAAATGTGCTGCGGCGAAAGCATCTTGTGTCCATGACGGGGGCTTCGCTGAAATCTGTTATCGCGATTGCTGATGGGTTGCAGCTATCTTCGCGGCCCCTGCGTTTGGATATGGATCATTTAGAGAAGCTCCAGCTCCCTGCTATGCTGCATTGGGACCTTAATCATTATGTCGTTTTAAAATCTATCAAAGGGGATGTGGCGGAAATTGTGGACCCCGGTGTGGGCCTGCGAAAAATGAAGCTCTCGCGTCTGTCTAATCATTTCACGGGTATCGCTGTCGAGTTCACCCCGCAAGCAGATTTCAAAGCCGTGCAAGCGCGGATAAAACCGCGTATCTCTTTGTTGTGGTCGCGCCTTGTCGGACTGAAACGGGCGATTACGCAGACCTTAGTCTTGTCGGTTATTTTACAAGCCATTGTTTTGCTCTCGCCTTTTTACTTACAGCTTGTCGTCGATGCGGTTTTGCCGCGCGGGGATAATTCCCTGCTGCTGGCCCTCGCGATTGGATTTGGCGGTTTGGTTATCTTGCGCGCACTGGCTGAAGCGGTACGGGGTTGGGCCATACTCGTTTACGGTAATCAGATGAGCCTGCAGATGGTGGGTAATGTTTTCCGACATCTGATCCGCCTACCGGCGCGCTATTTTGAACGGCGTCATGTGGGGGATATTATCAGCCGCATGGGGAGCACCGTCCCTATTCAAGAGGCACTGACGCAATCTGTGCCCGCCGTTTTAATTGACGGGGCGATGGCGATTTTGATGCTCATCGTCATGTTTATTTATTCGCCCGTTTTGGGCGGGATTGTCTTAGCAACAGTTTTGGGGTTGGTTCTCGCGACGCTCATCATCTATCCGCACTTACGCCGTACGCAGGAAGAAAGTATTTACGCCAAGGCGCTGGAAAATTCTCACGTCATTGAAAGTATTCGCGCTATTACAACGGTGAAAATGTTTGGCCGCGAGGCTGAGCGCGAAGCAGCCTGGCGAAACCTTTATACGGACTTTATTAATGCGAATGTCGGTTACGGGAAATGGGTCGTGGCCCGCAAATTTTTCGAAACCCTTGTGACGGGCCTGCAAGTTGTTTTCGTGGTCTGGGCCGCGGTCAGCTTGATGCTGGGTGAGGGCAGCGGTTTTACGCTGGGCATGCTCGTCGCCTTTTTGGCCTATCGCCAATATTTTACAGATGCCGTCGTGCAGCTCCTAGAGAAAGGCATCGAGTTTAATTTGCTCTCGCTCCATCTTG
>CALLBD010000106.1 GCA_938001915.1 uncultured Caulobacterales bacterium
TTTAAATCTCCCCTTACATAGAAAATGGTCTCAATTTCTGCCCAGGTTGTTAGGTTCCAAACCCGATTTTTGATACCAAATTCATCGAGTGTGAATAGGATAGGGAGGTGTTTCAACAAATCAAAGGAACGTTTGAACCCAGTCAAACAGTAAATCCACCCTGCGAACAAAAGCGCACGCATAATCCAAAAAGCCAGTATGGAATTCCCATTCTTCGTCGTATCACCCGGTGTTTCGGGACCAAAAGCCACCCAACCCAGAATGGGTAATGCAATCAAAGCCAGGGCATATATCAAGCCCGCAAAACGATTTGCTGTTTTCCCAGCCCTAACTTCCAAGGTTGGTTTGAGCGCATTTAATGGATACTGCGCCAACTTACCCATAATCCACCTCAACCGCAGCCGCCCCGCGCATCGCTTTCTCTCTTGCCTCTTCCAAACTCTCACTCCGCGCCACGACAACCCCCAAGCGCCGAGAGCCCTTTATCTCTGGCTTCCCAAACAACCTAATTTGCGTGTCGGGTTCCGTCAGGGCCGCGCCGACATTGCCAAAGCTAATATTCTCCGACACACCATCGCCTAAAATCACGGCAGAGGCGGCGGGGCCGAATTGTCTGATGGCGGGGATGGGCAGGCCCAATATCGCGCGGGCATGGAGCGCAAACTCGGATAAGTCCTGAGATATGAGCGTCACGAGACCCGTATCATGCGGACGAGGCGACACCTCAGAGAAGATAACCTCATCGCCTTTCACAAAGAGCTCAACGCCAAATAGACCATAACCGCCGAGCGCATCCGTGACCATCTTCGCCATCTCCTCAGCGGCGCTCAGGGCCGCTTTGGACATGGGATGGGGTTGCCAGCTCTCCTGATAATCGCCGCCTTCCTGACGATGCCCAATTGGCGCGCAGAAGGACGTGCCGCCCGCATGGCGCACCGTCAGCAGCGTAATCTCATAATCGAAATCAACAAATCCCTCGACAATGATGCGAGACTTGCCCGTGCGGCCACCCGTTTGGGAATAGGACCATACGCCCGCTATATCGGCGTCAGTATGCGCCGTGCTCTGTCCCTTGCCAGAGGAGGACATGACGGGTTTCACGACACAGGGCAGGCCAATCTCAGCCATAGCGGCGCGGCATTCGGCCTCGCTATCAGCAAAGCGGTAAGGTGAGGTCGTCAGGCCCAGATCTTCCGCCGCGAGCCGCCTGATGCCTTCGCGGTTCATGGTGATTTGCGTGGCCTTGGCCGTCGGGATGACGGTGAAACCTTCGGACTCGAGCTCGCGCAAAGTGTCCGTCGCAATGGCTTCGATTTCGGGGACGATTAAATCAGGCCGCTCATCTTCGGCGATTTTCCGCAAAGCGTCTCCGTCCAGCATATTGATAACATAGGACCGATGCGCGACCTGCATGGCGGGCGCATTGGCGTAGCGGTCTACGGCAATGACTTCGACGCCGAGGCGTTGCAGCTCAATGACAACTTCCTTCCCCAGCTCTCCACAGCCGCACATCATAACTTTGGTAGCATTCGGGGTGAGGGCGGTGCCGAGGGTGGTCATGGGTGGTCTCTTTCGGGGTTTGACGAAGCGTTTATTTTTCGCCGTAATATTCATATTTGAAATAGACGGTTAGCGCGTCAGGGTATTCTTCCGCAAATCTTTCGCCTGTTGCCTGAACTAATGTCCCGACGCCCATAGTTGGCAGTCCCTCATTTGCTTCTAATTCAAAGCTATAATCTGCGTGGATGCCATAGCAGGGGCTTGCGATATTGAGCGTAATTGGCTTTCCATCATGACCCTTTTCAACCCATTTCATGCGGCGTTGAAGAGGCTCACCTGCGGGCGCAATCTCGTCAATGCTGCCGTCAAAGGACTGTCCTATAATTTTATCAGACCCATCATAATGATAATAGGTCATTGAGGACGTCATACCATTGCCCTCAGTGGTCAGCAGCCCATCGCGGCTAAAGACATATTTGGTCGATATTCCGGGAAGTTGCGCGAACTCTTCCAAGAGGCCTTTTTCCTCATATTCAAAGGGATTAAAGGCCTCTCGCGTTATAATCATATCCACCTTCTTGACCTTATGTTGAGCGACCAAATCTCGTGTAACGAGCGTCGTGAAATAGGCTGATTGGGCTGGGGCTAGTTCAAATTGTGTGGCCGCAATATCGTCACGAGCTGCGGAGCAGCTGATGATGAGGCCCGCCGCACATCCCGCCAGTAAAGATTTATAAAATTTGCGCATAGTAAAGCTATAGGCGGAAATTTCAAAAATGGTAGGGGTTCACAGAGTTATGTCGTGTTTGGGTTTACCCTCACTCATAGTTTCGCCAATCATCCGCGGGGTCGCGGTCGTCCAGGGTTCCGGGATAGGCCCAGCCTTTTGGGTTGGGTCGGGGTGGTTTGTTTTCATTGGCAGAGGTAATTTTATCTGGCTCAGGGGCTGATTTGGGCGGGTCAATTCCGGGCATAAGATCAAAATTGAGAATAGGAATATTGGGTTTGCGCGCCTCAATAGCGGCCTCCATCGCGTCCATCTCGGACTCGAGCTGAGCTTGTTTTAATTGCGCGTCCAAATCCACCCAATCGGGCGTGGCTTTACGCAATGCCAAAGCGGCTTCACGCGCGTGATGGTCACGCCGCGCCGCAACGGCCTCTCGGCGCGCGGCCTGTAATTGGAGCGAGAGCAGGGCTGCCTTGGCTTTCCGTGACGGAAGGGCCTTTCGGGGCATGAGATATCCTTTCTAAGTGTTTGTTTGTTTTGTTTTTCTCTGTTTTCTTATGTTTAGTTTAAGGTGGGATGTCTGCGTGGGTGGTTAGGCTCATGCGAATGCGAGTTGCGAATGCGAATGCTTCGAGCCCTCCCAGCTCGTGCAATTCCTGTTCATCAGGAAATGCACTGAGTGCTAGAAAGCCCCACGCAGCGACGCCTTTTTGCTCTAATGGCCTAGCTGAACAGTCGAGGTTCAATAAGCTCTCATCAGGCCGCCCAATTCTGCTGACGTTACCCAGCATCATCCAACGACAAGCGCCGCTTTTCACCGGTCCGTGCAATTCTGTTTCGGAAAACAGATTTGCACTTAGTCAACGTGCACATGACCGCCCGTTGTGAAAAGACAGCTTAAACATGCCCCCAAAAACCCAAAGCGAGGATGCATCTTTTCAAAAAAAATCATAAGCGGTTGATATAGCGTTTGATTATCTCGAACGTGACCTCCGCGAAATGAGGATTAAGTTTGCCGTTTGACTGAAATTCATCTCTGTCCGCTTTCTTGCAGGGCCGATGTTTGGTAGATTTGTGGTCTGAGGAGTGTGGCTATGATTAAACTTTATAAATTTGGACCGGCATTTGGACTACGCGAAACGGGGCCCTTTGTTCTCAAAACTATGGCCTATATGAAATTGGCGGGAATAGAGTTTACGGAAGTCGTGCAGGGCGATCCGCGCAAAGCGCCGAAAAAGAAAATACCTTATATCGACGATGACGGCGTCGAGATTGGCGATTCCACCTTCATCCTCAACCACCTCAAGGCCAAATTTGGCGACCCGCTGGCGGAAGGCCTAAATGCCGAACAGCTCGCGGTCGGACAGGCGGTTAAAGTCATGCTGGAGGAGCGCACCTATTGGGCGGGTATGATCTATCCGCGCTGGGTCAAAACGGATCATCACAAATTAATTGCGGATACATTCTTTGGGGAAATACCAGGGTTTCTTAGATTGAGGATTTTCAAACTCGTGGCAAAAGGCGTCATCAAAGCCGCCGAGGGACATGGTATAACCCGCCATGGCGACGCAGAGATATATGCACTCGGGCTGGAGGATATTAAATCCGTCGAGGCGATTTTGGGGGATAAATATTTCATGCTGGGCATGAAACCCGCCGAGGTCGACGCGACAGTTTATGCCTTTTTGCACGGCATGGCCGCAGAAATTTTTCCCACGCCGATACAGGCCTATATTCGCAGTTCAGAGACGCTAACGGCCTATTTGGAGCGCATGGATAATTTGGTGTTTGGAACATTTTGACGGTCTTTGCGGCTCAGTCGGTGGGGTCGGGGACCTAACCCCATTCGGCCCGTGTCTCAAACCGCCTCGCCATACACCACATATCGTAAGGGCCCGCCGTAACTTAGTCTGGAGAAGGGGTAGCAGGTCACGAGCGCGATTTGCGGATTTAGTTTTGGCGCATTTATATCAATGCCGGACTGGTCTTTATCCACGATTTCAAAATGGGTGACTTTGAATTGGGTTTTAATGCCATCGATAGTTTCAATCTCTATCACATCATCTTTTTCGAGGTGCTCCAGAAAGGCGAAATGCGTATTTTTATGCGCGGCTATCACGGAAAGGCCAAGGTCTCCGGGCCTCACGGTTTGGGGCATATGGGACGGGGCAAAGGCGAGGGCTTGGCCTGTGCTGACATCTAACACCACCTCGCTTTGCTTGAGGCGAGGAACCGAGAGCCTTGCGAGGGGCTGGGCGTCTATCCATGGCCAGGGCAAGGCAGGGGTCTTTTGGGCTTGGGATTTGCTCCAGGCTCTATCAATCAGGATGTCGGCGGCGACGCCTTTGAGGGGGATATAAGCGGCCTTTGCCAGACAAATGCCTCCCGCCAACAGGGCGAGAGGCGCAATTATTTTTGACAGGCGCATTAGGCGTCCCGCCGCGCACGCCAATTGAGACCCATGCCGAGTAACAAGAGCAGCGAGCCAAGCATGCCCAGGACTTCATGCGGGCTGGCGGTTTTCGGAAGTTGCAACGCACGACGAGGGGGCATGTTGGAATTCGATGATTTATCAAGGGAGATAGCTCCGCCGCGCCGCGCGTCCTGCATGGCGACACTCGCAAAGTCCCAACCCTTTGGGAGCATGGTCGGAACTTTGGCTTTATTCAACACCTCTCCCACGGGCCGTGACGGTGTGATGTCTACGGCGACCAGAGAGGTCAGGCGGCTCACGATGTGATGCTCCAGCGCGGTTTGTAAAATCTGCGCATCAATATTGGCTGCGCCCGCGCGGTCATAACGGTTTTCCTCTAGGTCCGCTATTTTGGCCCGCGCCCACAGAACGGACAGCCCATTGGCGTCCTCTGTATCCGATAGAGATTTTGACTGGGTCCAATTTTGTCCCGCAATATTGCCCGTCATCGAGACTGACGTTGGGAGGTCTTTTGTCTTCACGCGGGCAATGCTGATAACGGGATCGCCTTGATAGACATCGGGGAGGCGCGCAGGAAAACTGGCGCCGTTCACGGAAGATTGGATATCTGTGAGGACAGGATTTTGGATGGATTTAAATAGGCTCTCCATTCGTTTTGTGACTTCGGAAATATCACCGATTTGAACATAGGTTCCGCGTCCAAATTTTGCGGCGCGCGACATAAAGAAACTATTGGGCGCAGAGCCTATCCCTACGGGGAAGAGACGAGTGTCTTTTAATTGATCTTGAATTTGCGCAAAGAGCTGCCTCTCATTCCCAATCGCGCCATCGGTGATAAAGATAACCTGGCGGAGACGAGAGGAGTCTTTGCCCGTCTTGCGTAAAGCCTCTTGCATCGCTCCAGACATTTCTGTGCCGCCGCTGGCCTTCAAGCTTCTTACCCAGCGTTTGGCGCGCTGTATGTTGTCGGCGCTCGCTAAGAGGGGCTTTTGGTTCAGGGTGGAATACTCACTGGAAAACCGAATGATATTGAAGGTGTCATTGGGCCGCAATTGATCCAACGCCAATATCAGGGATCTTCTAGCTTGCACGATAGAGGTGCCATTCATTGACCCCGACGTATCAATAACGAAAATGCTCTCACGGTCTCGGGTGGGGATATCCGTCGCATCAGCCTTAGGCGGCGTGAGCATCGAAAGCAGATAGGTGTCCTCGCCAATCGTTTGTTTAAACAGCGCACTATAGGGCTCTGCCGTATCTTGCGCGGACCACTCCAAGAGGAAGTCCCGATTGGCGGGTATTTCTCCGTCTTTCAGCGTAATATCGACACTATCCGCATCGGCGCGATTTGTGACGATGTTATGATAGGCACTATCGACGCTCGCGATGTCAAAACCCGCATCGAGATTGATATTCAGGCTAACGGGCAAGCGCAGATATTCAATGGGCTCATCTTTGGGGTTCATGAGCGGCGGGCTTATGGCTTTGCGGTCAAGCACGGGGTCAAAAACGATATTTTGTAAGCCCCCCGATGTGGCAACTTTTACTGTTTCTGCGGGCGGTGAGTAACGCGGGGCGACCGTCATAGGAAAGCGCATTGCGAAAACACCGTCTTTGATTTGCGCTTTGTCTTGATATTCAATCTGTATGGCGACGGTCTCGTGTGGGCCGATATTGGCAACAGACGCAGTGAAGATATTCGGGCGCTGTTGTTCCACAAGGCTGGCTTTTTTGCCTTCGGCTTTGGCTTGTTCGTAAATTTTCTTGGCTTGAACTTTTTCTTTGATTTGGCCTTCAATCATGCGGCCGCCAATGACCATGCGCAGGCGGTCCACGGCGGCGTTTTCGGGCAGGGGGAAGACATAAACGCCTTCAACCCAGTCATCCGTCGTATTCTTAAAGGTCTGAGATAGCGTCGTGCGAATGATGGGGCCCGTGATATCCATATCCACATCTGTCGCGACCATGGGCGCTTGAATAAACTGTCCTGGCGTGTCCGTGCGAAACATCAGTGCGCCCGCCTCGGCATCATTTATGCGAATGGGTGGCAGCTCATGTCTTTGTGACAGTTTCGGTTCGGGCGCTGGGGGGGTAGCGTGCGCGGGCGTCCCAGACAGGATTGGTCCGCCCAATAAAATTGTGGATGTGAAAAGAAAATGTCTAAAAGTCATGAGAGCCTCCGCCAAAGTTTGATATGAGTCGGCTTTGGGGGATGACTGTGCAGATAAGAGGGCGGCTTTGCGGTGGTTCTAAGGAGAATTTGTCTTATTTCCGTGCCCTCGTCATTTCGCTGCCACACACTCGACATAATTCATGTCTATCGAGAGCGAATAAGGACGGTTTATGCAATGATTTGTATTTTTCTGTCGCCTGCGCCAAGGATGAGTCGTCTAGTTTCGTCTTACTGATAAGCAAAGGTTCATCTTTGGCGAATTAAGCAGCCTAAAATTGATTAGGGGGATTTATGTCTAAATTACTTTTTTTGACTGTGGGCCTTGGGGTCATGTTAATTGCGCCGCTTGCATCTGCGCAGGACAGCAGTTTAGAGCTCACTATCTATGGAGATGGCCGAACCTTAGTCGATGATGTGCGTGAGGTAACCTATGGCAGCGGCGTGCAGTCCTTATCTTTGCCGGGCGTGTCTTCAGCGATATTGCCGCAAAGTGTCACAATCCGATCTGATGATATTGAGATTTTAGAGCAGAATTTTGACTTCGATCTCCTGACGCCCGCAAAGCTGATGGAAAAAGCCGTGGGCGAATATGTGCAGCTTGTCCGCATCAATCCCGCAACAGGCGCGGAGGAAACGCGGCGCGCCAAAGTTCTATCCGTGAATAATGGGACTGTGGTTCAGGTCGACGGCCGCGTTGAAGTTCTGCGTGCGGACCAAATCCCCACCCGCGTTATTTTCCCCAGCGTTCCAGAAAATCTGCGGGCAGAGCCAACGCTCTCACTCAAGCTTGATACAAACCGACCCGGAACCCGCTCCCTTGGTCTGTCTTACCTCACCAGCGGCGTCACATGGGAATCGGATTATGTGGTGACTTTTGATGAGACGTCGAAACAGATGGATATTCAAGGATGGGCGACCCTTGAGAATTTGACACAAACGCGATTTGAAGACGCAGAGCTCTCTGTGATTGCAGGCTATGTTGGGACATTGAACAATCGCGGTTATTATAATAATGGCGGTGAATATTACCGGTTTTACAACCAAAGCCGAAATAGGGTGAACCAATATAGAAACCAGCGCCGCAATATCCAAAGGCAGGGCGGCACTGAGGCGAGCTCCCAAGAACGCGTTGGGGATAATCTGATTTATCGCTTGCCGCATAAAACGACACTTGCGGCGAAACAAAAGAAGCAAATCTCACTTGTTGCAGCAGAGGGCGTTGCGGCTGAGAAAGCGTACGAATTCTATCAACCTGGCTTTACCTCTTCTCCGCCCAAAGGAGTCGAAAGCCGTATCAGCTTCTCTAACAGCCGCGCAGCGGGTCTCGGCGAAGCGCTGCCTTCGGGAACGGTGCGAGTTTACACAAAAGACCAGAACGGAAAATCTCAATTCATTGGTGAAGAGGGAATAGGCCATATTGCGGGCGGCTCGCAAATGTCTCTAAAGCTCGGTGAGGCCTTTGATATTACAGTTAAGCCGACCTTGGTGTCTTCCGAAAATTTAAGCTCGACACGCTTCGAATATGAAATGCAGTTTGATCTGAGGAATGCCTCACAGAAAGATGTAACCGTGCGTCTTTATCAAACCTTATCGGGCGCTCGCAATGATTATGACTTCCTGCGGGAAAGTCAGCCGGGTAAGATGGAAGACGTTTATCGCCGCTATTGGGATGTTGAAATCCCAGCGGAGGGTCGCTCTGAGTTGTCCTTTAAGGTGCGTCAAAGCCGTCGATAGTCATGCGCGCTGCTCTCTTCATAGCTCTATCCTTATGCGCTGCGCCTCTCGCGGCGGCACAGGACGTTCCCGTGGGTCCCTTTGCGGATGTGCAAACGCGGGATTCGAAGGATATCGTTTCAACGGGGTTGACGGTTTATCCTGATAATCTGGGGTTTGTGCGCGAGACGCGGGTCATTGACCTGCCTGCGGGTGTGGTGGACCTGCGCTTCTTCGGCGTTAGCGATATGATTATTCCGCAATCCGCCGTTTTGGAGAGCTTTGAGGGTTTGCGGCTCGAAGGCAATTTCGATTCTGACTTAATTTCGCCCGCAAAACTCCTAGAACGTTCCATCGGGAAGACGATGACCATTCGCCGCGTTAATCCTGTCACGGGCGCGGGTGAATTCGTGACAGCCGAACTGGTGTCTGCTGCGCCAGATAAGAACGGAGCGACCAGCGCAATATTCTCAACAGTGGACGGGGTTGAGGGCTATCAATGCTCGGGGCTGGCCGAGTCGCTCATCTTGTCGGATTTGCCTGATGACCTGCATTCTGTTCCGGTATTGTCTACGCGCGTGGTCTCGGAGATGGCGGGGCCGAAGGAGATAACGCTGACCTATATGACACGCGGGCTGAGCTGGGCGGCGGATTACCGCATGGATGTCGAGGAGGGGCGTGATGAGGTTGGGCTCTTGGGTTGGCTTACTCTGAATAATAAGACCTCAAAGCGGTTTGAGGATGCCGAGCTATCCGTTGTGGCAGGCAAGCTTAATCAGGTGCCAAATAGGGGAGGCAGCGGTAGCGGGAGAACATGGGACCGCGTGGCGAAATGTGTGCTGCACAAACATGTCACGGAACACAGACAAATAGTTTCTCAACCTGCGGCGCTCGTCGTTCAAGAAGCCCCAATGCCCGTAGCGGAATTTACATCTGACCAAGTCGTCGTAACCGGGGCGAGGAAGGCCAATGTGCGTGAAGCGACGCAGGAAGACCTTGGCGATTATAAACTCTACCGCGCCCCACAAGCCGTATCCGTTGAGCCCTATCAAACCAAACAAATTGCTTTCCTGTCAAAAGACGATGTTACCGTGGAGCAATCGGATAAATATCGATGGAAATTTGACGATGGTCTGCTCTCTCGCGATACGGCCATCCCCATAAATGCTACGCGTATATATGAGCTTGATAATGATAAGGCAGGTACGCTTGCGGTGCCATTGCCCGCAGGAACAGTCCGGACCATGTCACAGACAGATGAGGGGCTAAATATTTTCATCGGGGAAGATGAAATCCAAAATCTCCCCGTGGGCCGCCCCGTGAAAATTGAAGTCGGAGAGAGTTTACTTGTAACGGCGCAGTTCTTTACAATTCGGGCGACTGACGAAAAGACAGAGGTTCGCGTCGAGGTGACAAACGCTAGTGATAGGGATGTTGAGGCCGAATTCGACATTGGTATCTTCAATGACGTTAAAATCATTAGAGGGAAAAAACGGGGCTCCCTTAAAAAAAGTGAGAATATTTATACCGTGCGCGTCCCTGCGGAAGACAGTCTCAGTTTTACCTTCGAAGGGAAGTAAGCCGCGCGCCAGCAATCACGAGCGGCTTCATAGAATATTAGGGACCCGCCCCATATTGTCACAAATATGACATTCACATGCTCCGCCCTTGAAAGCAGCTGCAGACAAGGCGATATGTGACGAACTGATTTGCACGGTGATTTGCCGGCTGGCCTAAGGAATTGAGACTAATGATGATGGACCCACAAGATACACTGATGAACCTCGTGCCGATGGTTGTCGAGCAAACCTCACGCGGTGAGCGCGCTTTTGATATTTTCTCGCGCCTTCTAAAAGACCGTATCATCTTCCTTACAGGTGTTGTCGAAGACGGCATGGCGGCCCTGATTACGTCCCAGCTTCTGTTCTTGGAGAGCGAAAACCCGAAAAAAGAAATCAGCATGTATATCAACTCGCCAGGCGGCGTGGTGACGGCGGGCATGGCGATTTACGACACGATGCAATATATCAAATGCCCCGTTTCGACAGTTTGTATCGGTCAAGCCTGCTCTATGGGCTCATTGCTCTTGGCTGCGGGCGAGGCGGATATGCGCGTCGCGCTGCCGAATGCACGCGTTATGGTGCATCAACCTTCTGGTGGTTTCCGCGGTCAGGCGTCAGACATCGAGCGTCACGCGAAAGACATTCTGGCGATGAAAAAACGTTTGAATGAAATCTATGTCAAACATACGGGAAATAAATATTCCGTGATTGAGAAAACACTGGACCGCGATCACTTCATGACGGCGCAAGAATCGAAAGATTTCGGAATTGTTGACCATGTTTATACAAAACGCGGTGAAAAATAGGAGTTTTACTGCGTTTGAGCGGTGAAACTTAACCTAAGCTGAGACTTTAACTTTCTTTCCCTCTTGCACGACGCGTAAGCCTAGTTTTAAGGTTTTTGTGCGAGACTGAATCATCTTTGGGCAAAAGGACATAACTCGGCATTGTAATTGCAGATGTATCTGCAAGGGCAAAGATGGGACAAAAGGTAAAAAATGAGCAAGACTACAAGCGACAGCAAAAATACACTTTATTGCTCATTCTGTGGGAAGTCACAGCATGAAGTGCGCAAGCTCATAGCCGGACCGACCGTGTTCATCTGTGATGAATGTGTCGAGCTTTGCATGGACATCATCAAGGAAGAGGGCAAAGGCTCTCTGGCTAAGACCCAAGAAGGTGTTCCTACGCCGCAAGAGATTACGGAAATCCTCGATGATTATGTCATCGGACAGGCCTACGCGAAACGCGTTCTCTCCGTAGCGGTTCACAATCACTATAAGCGTTTGAACCACGCGGCCTCTAATCCTGATGTGGAATTGGCGAAGTCCAATATTCTTCTCGTCGGGCCTACGGGCTGCGGTAAGACGCTTCTGGCGCAGACACTCGCGCGTATTTTGGACGTGCCGTTCACAATGGCGGACGCAACAACATTGACCGAAGCTGGTTATGTCGGTGAAGATGTTGAAAATATCATTCTGAAACTGCTTCAAAGTGCAGATTACAACGTCGAGCGCGCACAGCGCGGCATCGTATACATTGACGAGGTCGATAAGATTTCGCGCAAGTCAGATAACCCGTCCATCACACGCGATGTGTCAGGTGAGGGTGTACAACAAGCCCTCTTGAAGATTATGGAAGGCACAGTGGCGTCCGTACCGCCGCAAGGTGGCCGGAAACATCCGCAGCAAGAATTTCTACAAGTCGACACAACGAATATCTTGTTTGTCGTAGGCGGCGCCTTCGCGGGCCTAGATAAAGTCATCGCAGGTCGCGGCGATGAGAGCTCCATCGGTTTTGGCGGCTCTGTTAAAGAAGTCGATAAGCGCGGCGTGGGTGACATCCTACAGGGTGTCGAGCCAGAAGATTTGACGAAATTTGGTCTCATTCCAGAATTTGTGGGCCGCTTGCCTGTTATCGCAACGCTAACAGATTTGGACGAAGACGCGTTGGTCACAATCCTAACGGAGCCGCGCAATGCGTTGGTCAAGCAATATCAAACACTCTTCCAAATGGAGAATGTAAAGCTGACATTTGCTGATGACGCATTGAAAGCCATCGCAAAGAAAGCTTTGAAACGTAAAACGGGCGCAAGAGGCCTACGCTCTATCATGGAAGGCATCTTGCTCGACTCCATGTATGATCTGCCAGCTTATGAAGGCGTCGAAGAGGTTGTCATTAACGCGGAAGTCGTCGAAGGCAACGCTGAACCACTTTTGGTGCATTCAAAGAAGAAAAAGACTGCCGATAAATCTGCCTAAGCTTCACGGCCAGGGACTATGAATACAAGCGGGGTCTTTCGGGGCTCCGTTTTTGTTTGTAAATTTAAAGTCTTTCGTGAAACTGCAGTAATTACAGTAGAATGTGATTGAATGACTTGTTGCGTGGCTTCTTCACTCCCAAGTATAGTGGAGTGAATATGAGGACCAAGCCGTCATGAGCGATACCCAACGCCTGCCCATTCTGCCCCTTCGCGATATTGTGGTCTTTCCGCATATGGTGGTGCCGCTTTTTGTCGGTCGGGAGAAATCTATCGCGGCCCTTGAAGACGTCATGCAGGCGGAGAAGCGGATTGTTCTGCTGACCCAAAAAGACTCGGATACCGATGACCCCGCCGCGGATGATTTGTTTGAGCGCGGCTGTATCGCAAAAATCTTGCAGCTTTTGAAATTACCCGACGGTACCGTGCGGGTTTTGGTCGAGGGCGAGGACCGCGTCTCCGTGACCAATCTGACAATCGAGACGTTTTTGGAAGGCGATATTCGCGTAACCGATAGCGAAGAGGCCGATAAGGACCATGTTGCCGCGATGGCAAAACAGGTTCGAAAACGGTTTGAGTCCTATGGCAAGCTAAATAAAAAAGTCGCGGATGAGGTGATAACCTCCGTTCTCGAAACAACGGATGCTGCAAAGCTCTCCGATATTGTTGCTGTCCACCTCGGAGCCGAAATTGCGCGCAAGCAGTCTTTACTCGATTCAACGGAAGTCGGCGACCGTCTCGCGCAAATCCTAGAGCTCCTAGACGGCGAAGCGTCAGTCCTGAAAGTTGAGAAGAAAATCCGGGGCCGCGTGAAGCGCCAAATGGAGAAGACCCAGCGCGAATATTATCTCAATGAGCAGATGAAGGCGAT
>CALLBD010000107.1 GCA_938001915.1 uncultured Caulobacterales bacterium
TGACGATAGAATCGCGCTTTGTGATGCGCTGGCCTGCCGCGCACAAATTGGGACTTGGAAAATATCTATCCTGCAAAGCCCGTCCGAAGTCCCTGAAGAATGCCGCGCGTCTGATCTCGTCATTCTCTCGGTGCGCAGTGCTGGCCCCGTGGCGCGCCGAAATTGTGAGGCCGTCCTCGTGGATGAGTCCACGCTTCTAGAAACAGGCGCACTCGATGTCTATTTGAAGGATGACCTAAAAATAAAGCCCGCGCGTCCCCCAAAAGAGAGACGGCGGGCTTGGGATTAGAGTAGGGCCAAGGCTAAAGCCGCTGAGTTAGTGGTAATTCCGCACTAACCCTACGAGAATGCCTTGCACCTCAACACGGTCAGGACCGTATGTCTTGGTTGGGAAGTCTTTATTTTCCGCAATCAACTCGACTTGATTACCTGTGCGGTAAATGCGTTTGAGCGTCGCTTCATCTTGATCGACAAGGGCAACAACGATTTCATTATTGCGCGCTGTGTTGGCTTTACGAATGACGACAATATCGCCATCCATAATGCCAGCTTCAATCATCGACTCGCCTTCAACTTCGAGAGCATAATGATCGCCATTACCCATCATGCTCGGCGGTACAGCCATGAGATTGTGCGAATCTTCAATCGCGGCAATGGGCAGACCTGCCGCGATTTTCCCGACAAACGGGATTTCATAGGAATCATTGGCAGCGACAGGTGCAAGGGCAGCCGAGTCGTCATATCCGTCAGGCAGTTTCAAAACCTCAATCGCGCGCGCCTTATTAGGCAGGCGGCGAATGAAACCGCGTTCTTCGAGGGCAGAAATAAGGCGGTGGATCCCAGACTTAGACGCAAGACCCAACGCATCCTTCATTTCATCATAAGAGGGCGGAACACCCACCGCTTTAATGCGGGTGTCAATGAGAACGAGAAGGTCTCTCTGTTTCTGGGTCAGCATCCGTATATCTCCGAACAAAATAGCAACATTGACTTTTGTTCTACTGATGTTCTTTTATTTGTCAAGAGATGAATTATTCGAGGGAAGTCACTCAATTAATCAGTTAACCGGTTGTCGGCGCTGGTTGTCAGAGTGGTATTGGTGGACAATTTTCTGGTTTTTCAACCTGTTGACCATCCCAGCACGTGCCTCCAGATTCATAAGACGAGGGCTCAACATTGCATTGGTCTAGGACAAAAACCATTGTTCCATCCCAACAGTATAGAGTTGCCGGGTCTATTAATAAGGGAGGAGTGACATTTTGATTCTGATTGGGTTTTGTGGTGCAATTCGCCAAATAAAATCCTGCTAAAGCTAAAAAAAACAAACAATGGGGCTTTGTCATCATTCTAACTGCTTATCAGTTGTGTCGCCGCCGCAACATCCTCCTGCCGCATCAAGCTCTCCCCAATCAAATAGCCTTGCGCGCCATGTTCAGCGAGGGTCTCAATATCTTCTCGCGTAAATATCCCCGACTCCGCGATGAGGGTGCAGCCCTTTGGCGCTTTTGGCGCTAGGGTGGTGAAGGTGTCCAAAGTCGTGTGGAAGGTTCGCAGGTCGCGGTTATTTATCCCGATGAGCGTCCCGCCCAGTCTGACCGCGCGGGCTAGCTCCCCTGTATCATGTGTCTCTATCAGTGCATCGAGGCCCAGCGCCGTGGCTTCGTCACAGAGCGCTTTGGCCGTGTCATCATCAATCATGCCCATAATGATGAGGATGCAATCCGCGCCGAGCGCTGCGCTCTCCGCGACTTGAATGGGATCGAGGAGGAAGTCTTTTCGGAGCAGGGGCAGGTCCGTCGTCGCGCGAACGGCGGCGAATATCTCATTGCTGCCCTGAAACCCCGGTCCGTCAGTCAGCACGGAGAGGCATGTCGCGCCGCCAGTTTTATAGGCTTTGGCAATGGCGACGGGGTCGAAATCTTCGCGGATGACGCCTTTGGAGGGGCTGGCTTTTTTGACTTCACAGATGAGGGCGAGGCCTGTTGCGGCTCTTATTGCGGCTTCAAATCCGCGCGGGCGGGGGAGCTTTGCCGCCGCCTCGCGCAAGGCTTCAATGGTCGTTTTAGCTTTCAGCGCGGCGACTTCATCGGCTTTATAACCGGCGATTTTCTTGAGAACGTCGGGTGCATCCATGAGGGCGTTAGCCATGAGAGAACTCCGCGAGTTTCGTGAGGATGGATTTGGCTTTGCCCGAGTCGAGGCTCTCGGTGGCTAAGGCGATACCGTCTTTAATATCGGACGCCTTACCAGCTACCGTCAGAGCCGCACCTGCATTGAGTAAAACAATGTCGCGATAGGCTGAATGTTGTCCTTCCAGAAGGGCCGAGAGGGCGGCTGCGTTGACTGCGGGTTCACCGCCTGCAAGGTCAGAAAGATTCGCCGAATTAATTCCATAAGCTTCAGGCGTGATCTCAAATTCTGAAATTTTACCCTTAATTAATTGCGCCGCTATGGTAAGCTCTGTCGTCGTAATTTCATCCATGCCGTCATGCCCGTTGACTACCATCGCTGAAGAAACACCATTGGCTTTGAGAGCTTCGGCCATGGGGCGAACTAGGTGGGACTCCGATGTCCCAAGCAACATATATTTGACGTCGGCTGGATTACATAACGGGCCTAAACGGTTGAAAATAGTACGTTTTCCAATTTCTTTTCTCGCAGGACCTACAAACCGCATGGCGGGGTGATAGGTTGGGGCAAAAAGAAATCCCATGCCGATTTCACTGACCGCCGCTGCCGCGCGTTCCGGCGACATCGCGATATTTATGCCCAATTCGGATTGCGTATCGGCGGTGCCTGTTGGGCTACTCGCGCCGCGATTGCCATGTTTGGCGACAGGCACGCCTGCGCCTGCGACAACAAAAGCTGTGGCGGTCGAGATAGATAAAAGCTTGAGGCCCGTCCCGCCTGTGCCGACGATATCAACCGCATTTTCGGGCACGCTAACGCGAGTCATATGTTCGCGCATCACGGCCGCGCCCGCGGCGAGTTGCTCCGCGCCAACGCCTTCCGCTTCAATTTGGATAAGCGTGTCGACGATCTGCGGCGTGTCCATTTTGCCTTGCAGCATGAGGGTCAAGGCTGCGCGAATATCGGCCCCGTTCACGCCATAAGCTCCAAGAATTTACCGATAAGCTTGTGCCCATTTTCAGAGGCAATAGACTCAGGGTGAAATTGTAATCCATGAATGGGGCGCGTGACATGACGCAGGCCCATTATCTCGCCATCCGCTGTCCAGGCATTAACCAAGAGGTCTTTGGGTAGTGTTTCGCGCTCGACAGAGAGCGAGTGATAGCGCGTCGCATTAAACGGGCTGTCTAGGCCTTTGAAAATACCCGTGCCATCATGTTCAATCGGCGAGACTTTGCCATGCATGATTTCTTTGGCGCGAATGACTTTTCCGCCAAAGGCTTGGCCGATGCTTTGCTGCCCGAGACAAATACCGAGGATAGGTAAATCCTTTGGGGCACAAGCAATTAAATCAAGGCAAATCCCCGCTTCATTTGGGGTGCAGGGCCCAGGGGAGAGCAATATACCCTTCGCGCCCATACCAAGGGCTTCGGCCACGCTGAGGTCATCATTGCGGACGACTTTAGTGTTCGCGCCGAGCTCCTGCGCGTAATGCACGAGATTATAGGTAAAACTGTCGTAATTATCGATGACGAGGAGCATTATTGATTGCCTCCAAATCGCACGCTTTGTTCGGCAGCGCGGAAGAGCGCGTTGGATTTATGTATAGTTTCTTCGAATTCCATCTGCGGAACACTATCCATCACAATGCCTGCGCCTGCGCGTACATGGAGCGTGCCGTCTTTGACGATGGCGGTGCGCAGCGCGATGGCTGTGTCCATATCACCCGTCACAGAGAGATAGCCCACTGCGCCCGCATAAATGCCGCGCTTTTCGTCCTCTAGCTCGTCAATTATTTCCATCGCGCGGACTTTAGGCGCGCCGCTGACAGTGCCTGCAGGAAAGCCTGCAAAAAGTGCGTCCAGTGTGTCCAATCCGTCTTGGATGACGCCTTCGACATTAGAGACAATGTGCATAACATGGCTATAGCGTTCGATGGTGAAGCGTTCGGTCACGCGAACCGTACCCGGTTTGGCCACGCGGCCTACATCATTTCGGCCCAAATCAAGCAGCATGAGATGTTCCGCGCATTCTTTTGGGTCGGCCAGCAGGTCGGCTTCGAACTGTTGGTCCTCGGCGGTTGTTTTTCCGCGCGGACGCGTGCCGGCAATTGGACGAACCGTAACAATATCGTCTCGAAGGCGGACGAGGATCTCTGGGCTAGAGCCAACGACTTGATGGTCGTCAAAGTCGAGAAAATAGAGAAATGGTGAGGGGTTCATGCGCCGCAAGCTGCGGTAAAGCGCGAAGGGCGAGGCGGGAAGCGGAGCAGAAAGGCGCTGTCCAATCACAACCTGAAAAACATCACCTGCGAGTATATAGTCTTTGGCTTTGGCGACACGGTTTCCAAATGTGTGTGCATCTGTCCCAAGGGTCGGGTTTAGCGAGGAGGCCTCGATGTCGCGCGCTGTATTCGCCGTTAGGGGAAGCGCGAGGTCTGCCGCGACCCGCTCAACGCGCGCGCAGGCCGCCTGATAGTCTCCGCCAGCCGGGAGCGGCGTGCCAATGATAATCTCTTGGGCGACTTGGTCGAATATACAGACAATACGCGGGCGCACCTTAATCGCATCAGGTGTTCCAATTGGGTCGGGTTTGACAGTGCCGAGACTTTCAACTTGGCGCACCATATCATAGCCAAGATAGCCGAATAGGCCAGCAGCCATGGGCGGAAGACCTTCGGGAAGGTCAAATTTTATCTCGTCTTGCAGCTCCCGTAACGCGTCGAGCGGCTTGCCATTGCATAGCGTGTAAGGACCGCCATCGCGGCTGATTTCGCTCCTGTCTCCGCTGGCGCGCCAGATAATATCTGGGTCAAAACCGAAGAAACTATAGCGTCCGCGCTGCTCGCCGCCCGTGACAGATTCAAAAAGGAAGGCATAGGGTTTTCCTAGCCCGGCTTTCATAAAGGCAGAGACGGGCGTATCAATATCATTGACGACGCGCGTATAGATTAGCTGGGTTTTAGTCGGGTCTACCGCTTCAGCCGCAGGGGAAAAGGTGAGGGTCATAGCCGACCTTATTCACCCTCAATGCCCATAATGGCGCGAACTTGGTCAGGATATTCCCGTAATTCATGTTCTTTCAAAATGGCCAAACGATAAGCGTTTTGAATATCACCGCTGATTTCAGCACTGATATTAGATTGAACCGTATCAAGAATTTCTCCCGCAATGCCATCGGTATTGGGGGTAATCCTGTCTAATCGTGCCAGCGTATAGGTAAGCGGTGCTGCGCCTGTCCCGCGTGCCAGATCGCCAATTTCCGACGTTAGGAGGTCTACGACGATGGCTCCGGCAATATCGCGAGGCGGCTGCGTGCGTGAAATGCCGCGCTCTTCAATCACGGCAGCTTCGCCTAATTCTTCGGCGATTTCTTCTAGCGTTCGCCCTTCACGAATTTCCGCCGCAAGCGCGAGACCGCGCTCGGTTAGAGCTTCGCGGATTTGCTCATCCTGCCAATCACTTAGAACTCGATCTTTGATTTCGCTTAGAGGTCGCACAGTGCTGTCAATGACGTCTGTAATCCTGAAAGACACAACACCGCCTTGTGTGGTTGGGAAAATATCTGTGTCAAACCCAATGTCTTCTGTGAAAATAAGGCGGAGTAATTCATCATCTTGCGCGATACCTGGGATACGCGCTGACCCATTTAGCGTTAAGCCATCGCGCGTGGTTCCGACTCGGTCGATGTAATCGTAACTCTCCATCGGCAAACTTAGCTCAGTGGCAATGGCCTCTAAGGTTTCGCCATTTATAAGACGTGTATCGAGTTCATTGCTAATGTCGAAAATACGGGCTTTGGCGGCTTCTTCGCCCAGACTTCTGCGGATTTCGGGTTCAATTGACGCGAAGTCTGGAGTTGTGGCTTCTGTCACGCTGGGGACGAAAACCGCTTCGAAACCTCCAAGACTATTTTCAATGGCGCGCGCTTCTGCCTCCTGCAATTCAAACGCAACGTCATCTGTAACAGGGTCAAGCAGCTGGTCTTTCTCAACACCGTCAAATCTATCTGGCGCCACAAGCCCCAAAGCGCTCGCGATGAGAGCAGGCTCTTCGCCAGCTGCGAGACGTGTTGCGGCCTCTTCAGCTGTTGATTTGTCAGGCGCGGTTAAAACGACAACGTCGCGCGAGGCTTTTGTGCCAAGAACGCCGCGGGCTATCCGGCTGTCGAATTCAGCTTGAACATCTTCCTCGGTAATTTCGCCAGCGACGTCGGGCAAAAAGCCTGAAGGCTCCAAGCGAATCATTGTGACCTGACGATACTCAGGCGCAGTGTACCGCGCCGCATTTGTGTCGAGGAAGCTTTGCAAAACTTCGTCTGATGGGGGTTCAGGTGTTGGCACCGCAGACTTATTCAACGTCAGAACCGTGGCCCGGCGTTGTTCCGAGAGGAAATCAAACTGACGTTTAGCAAAGCCAGCAGGGGCCTGAATTCCGCCGACAATAGCTTCGACTGTCTGAATGCGGCGCAAATCACGCAATACATCTTCCTCGAATTTTTTAACGGTATATCCATTGCGAGATTGCGCGAGCGCTTGCTCTAATCTGCTGCGGTCAAATTCTTGAGTGATGTCGGATTGGAAAGCGGGGATAGCCTCTATATAAGACTTTGCATCAGCGCGGTTAACGCCAACACCCAGGTCTTGAGCGTCTTTTTCGACGGCTAATCTGACTTCATATTGGGTCAATAATTCCCGATGTATGCCTTGCCTATACGCTTCTTCATTTGTCAGGCCTTCGCCGCGTTGCGCCGCGATTTCGCGGAGGCGAGATTGTAAGTCGCGGTTAAAGTCGCGCGTCGAAACACTTGCGTCTCCAACGCTGACAACAGCGTTTCTTACCCCAGGGACGAACATATCATTCACCCCCCAAACGGCGAACGCCAGAACCAGCAATCCGACGAGGACCGCCACAAATGCATTTTTGATTTTTCCGCCGATGGATTGAGCCATGAGAATGTAGAGTCCAGTTAACTAAAACGTTAGTCGTCTTACCTATGAGGGGACGTGCTTACAAGACCGCGATGCGCTTGCAATGAAGCTGTTTAGGCACAACATATAACTTTCGGATAGGGAGATACATTATGGCCAAGAGTTTACGTCCTTTAATCGCTGCCAATTGGAAGATGAATGGGGACATGAGCTGGGTGTTTAAGCCCGCTGATTTCGCCGCCCTTTATCATGCGGAAGACCGCGAGCATCTAGACGTGTTAATCTGCCCGCCCGCGACTTTGCTGGGGTCCATGCTAGATCCGCAGCAGACAGGTGTGTTGCTAGGCGGACAAGATTGCCACGCCGAAGTGTCCGGCGCGCATACGGGCAATGTCTCAGCGGAAATGCTTAAGGATGCCGGCGCGAGTTTCGTGATTGTGGGGCATAGTGAATGCCGCGCCGCTGGCGATACGGATGCCGCGGTGAATGCCAAAGCCAAAGCGGCGGCACGCGCGGGACTAACGCCGATTATCTGCGTCGGGGAAACGGAAGCCGAGCGCGAAGCGGGCAAAGCGCAAAAGGTCGTCGCCGCGCAAATTAAAGCGAGTGTACCTAAGCTGAAGTCCTTTGTGATTGCCTATGAGCCGGTTTGGGCTATCGGAACGGGTAAAACGGCAACGCCAGAAGATGTTGCGGAAATGCATGATGCCATCCGCGCACTCGTGACCCCAAAGACGCGGATTTTATATGGCGGTTCCGTGAAGCCGGCGAATGCTGAGGCGCTATTAGCGCTGAAAAATGTGAACGGCGCTCTCATCGGAGGCGCAGGCCTTGAGATGGACAGCCTCGTCGAGATTGCGAAATCTGCACCTAAATCATAACGCGCCACCTGAAGTTTAAATGAAAGCTTAAGAGATAGGGTTAACGAAGCGTCAACGCCTTCACGGCACAGTCGAAAAAACGATTCGGCTCTTGTTGGTGAGGTCATCATGCGATTTCTAACTCTATCTCTCTTTGCGGCGCTTTTATCCGCGCCAGCTTTTGCTGCGGATTTGGGAACCTATAGACCGGGCACGCCATACAATAGCACAGTTGCGGGCGGTGCTGATGTCTGCGAGAGCCAATGCGCCGGTGACGCCCAATGCCGCGGTTGGAACTACGTCAAGCCGAACCCTAGAGCTGCGGGCATATGTGAGTTTTTGTCCTCCGTTTCTGCGCCTATCGCCTCGCAAGTCTCAATTTCTGGAGAAAGCCAATCTGCGGGGACATTTTCTCCTCGTGTGACTCAGGGCAACACAAATACCGTTCGCGTCGGGACGCAGTCCGCTGCTCCCCGCGGGCCAGTTCGTGTCGGACACACCGCGACTAATCGCAGAATTATCCGTCAAGCGCCGCCAAATCGGATTGTTCCCGGTCAAACTTCCACCCGCACCGCCGTGAGCAATCCAGCGCGGGGTGTTGAGAACTTGAGCCTCACTGAACAGCAAAATAGATATCGTCAAGCGCAAGGCGTTGGCGAGGCGCAATTCGCGCCGCAACAGCCGCCGCATATCCAAGGCAGACAAACCATCTCCGCGCAGCAAGATGCAGCCGTGCAGCGACAGCGCCCTAATTTCCGGCCACTCTTGGACGGCGCGGCACCGCAAAATTTAGGGTCCGGCACTGGCACACCGCAATTCCGCGAACCTCAGCGAGTTCCGCCTGCGCAGAGCCAAGCCTCTCGCCGTGTAACTGGGCCGCGTAATCAAGGGCGCGGGCAAGTGCGAGGGCAGGCGCAACAACAAGGGCGAGCCTATGGTGCGCCGCAATTTCAGGACCCACGCAAGCCTTACTCCGGTCAGAGTTATCCTGGCCAGAATTATCCAGGGCAAAGCTATCAGGGACAAAGCTATCCCCCACAGCCCGGCGCTGCGCCGCAGGGTCAACCCCAACAACACGCTGCGCTTACAGGGTCATCAAGGCCGCCCGTGGGTCAGCCCATTCCAGCGCCGCAACAACCCGTTCGTCCGCGTCCCTCCACACCGAGCCAGCGCCTAGCCGCTTTCACTGCGCAGGCCCGCGCCGCGAAAGCCAATATAGCGCAATCTACTCCAGTCCCTGCCACGGCGAGCCCTGCAGCCCAGCCCGCGCAACCTACGCCACCAAGTCTTTTTGGCCGGTTAAATGATGATGTGATCGGGCCGCAAATTCCAACAGCCAGCGCCGTTCCGACACAGCCTGTTTCCGAGCAGCCTTTGGATGATATTTTAGCGGGCGGGCTTTAGGGCGTTTTGCGTTTCTTCATCCAGTGATTTATGCCCGCGACAATGGCTGAAGATGAAAGCCGTAGCCAGCCGAACATGACGAAGAGCACAAAGCAGACTGTCAGGGACGTGAGGAGCGTCGTGGCAACATGTCTTGCGTCATAATTTAACAGAGATAAAGTTTCAGAACCGCCAGAGAAGGCGGCAATCATGGCCAAAAATATCCATACGCCACTCCAATAAAAACGAACCAGCTCATTCTTTTGTTTGAAGCTTGTGACGGGAATGAAGAATAGAGTCACAAATATCAGGGTGACTGTAAACATGATGAGTCCGGGTAAATAGTGTATCATCATGAAACGCGCTTTCGCTAGAGGTGCCCTAATATCCCCTCTCGTTTCAAGTCGCGTGCCGAGACCCGCCTCACGCCCGTTCTTTTGTTGTTAAAAATCTAAGGTCCGGATTTTTCTCCTGCGCATAGCCCACATCCCAGGCGGATTTGGCGAGGAAGACAGGCGCATCATCCACATCTGTTCCCGTCGTCATAACGTTCTTATCGACAAAGGCTTTCACCAAGGCTTCATCATCCGCAGCAATCCAGCGCGCGGTTTGATAGGCGGGGACTTCGAA
>CALLBD010000108.1 GCA_938001915.1 uncultured Caulobacterales bacterium
GTAAGAACCCCCGCAATCCTTGCCGCTTGTTCTGCTATCTTAGAGGCAACGGCGCGCAAGTCTTGCAGCTCTCCCCCTTGGCCTTGCAGCACCTCTATTTCATCATGAAACTTGATAAGGAGCGCTTTTGCATCTGATGAGAGCTGTAATAATCGCGGGGCAAGCTCTGCGGGCCTTCCCTCGACTGTTGGCTTCTCTGCTTCGATGAGAAAGCGTAAGCGCTGGGCTGCTTTGTGAACGGGCCTCATGTCTGTTTCTTGACGGTTTTCAATAAGGCGCGTTCCTACCGTGGTTTGAGGCTGTGCAATAAGGAAGCGCGCTAGAAAGCCCTGACCGCTTGCAACGGGGTCATTCAAAAGCGGCTTTGCGGCTACGTCTTGAACCATAAGGTGAATAGCTAAACGCCTATTATAAAACACCTCGGCAACGTCACCCGCTCTTACTCTATCAATCGCATCACCACCCCATAAAGAGGATAGCCCCGCAACGGTTTTAAGCCTGTTATCTGAGTTCATCGAATGCCCACCTATGAAGCTTCCCCCCTCATCTGAGAAAAGCCCCAATGAGCCAACGCCCTGCTGATATACCCTTATAAGCCCCTCAATGGTTGGCTCTTTAACGGTTGTAACGGTAGGGGCGGGCCTTTTAGGCTCAACCCCCATCGCTTCAAGGTCTGCTTCTGCTGCTTGTCTTTTGTTTTCGTCTTTGCTCGATGAAACAATCTTTAGATAGCCCTCTCGCTTGGCCTTCCAAAGCTGGTGCGCCTTCTTCCAAACCTCTAAGCGCTCCTCATCTTCTTGCCTTGCCTCTTTCGTGAAGTCTTCAATGCCTTGCATGATGAGCTTGTCGCAAGAGGATTTGCGCTCTCCTGATTCCGCTACTGTTAAGCAAAAAAGAGAGATAGGCATATCACCGCCCAGCGCTTGCACGTTTGCAAAAGGCTGTGATGCAAGTGAAGCCGCTGAAAGCGCGGATTGCGCCGCCATTGCGAGAGGGGCTTGGTTTTTCTCGCTTATGGCTTCCACGGCCTCTCTGAGACTGCCCAGCGCATGAAGGGGATAAGCTTCTCCCTCTGGTGTCTCCCTTAGTAAGGGTTGCGGGTCATCCCCTTTGAAGGCTTGAGGCTTTATAATGGTATTCATGCTGCTACCCCCATTCTGAGAATGTCGTTCCAGTCTTTGCCTTGCGGGGCGGGCAATGTGCAAACCTTCCAGCCAAGACTTGAGGCGCGTTCTGCCAATATATGCCCCGCCTCTTGCCCTGCTGTGTCTCCATCCGTTGCGATTGTAATCCGGGCGGGGGCGCTGGGCAGGTTAAAAGCCTTCATGCCTGAAGTTGAAAGCGTGGCAATATAGCTTGCCTCTTTCTCATATAGGCCGCTTAACAAGCTTAAGGTTGTCTCGATGCCTTCCCCTATCACAAGGTTAGGGCTGTCGCTCTTATTGAGAGCCACGCCACCACCAGAACAAGGGCCATACATAGCCTTTGCGTGTTGCGTGAGGCGCTTCCCTTCTTTCGTGAAGTAGGTCCTGTGAATACCCCCGCTTGAGACTTTCGCCACAATACCACAAAGGCGTGAACATGACGGGCCGTGATATAGATTATCATTCCACCTTAGAGAGCTAGGGAGGGGGCAAGTTATGCCCCGTCCTCTCAAGTATGTTTCGCCATATGTGCCGTCGATCGGCTTGCTGGCCTTCCATATCTCACGTGCTTGTTTGAGCTTATAGGCTTCTTGCTCATACTTCTTGCGCTGGGCCTCTTTGAGTTTCTCATGGTCCAGCTCATAGCGCCCAGCACTCAAACCTAAACCACTGATAATATCCCGAAAATCACAGCCTAGCTTTTTGCAATGTAACAAAAGCCTCTCCTCATCGCATGAAATAGAAAGGGCCGCTTGCTCTTTGCGCCTCTCTGGTTGGCAACATGGGCAGGGGGCAACGCCATATGAGCCATGCCATTTACCACCACTTGAGAGCGTGAGGCTTTGCGGGTCAATCACTTGATGGTTCATGATGTCACCTCATCGCCTTTGCGTTCAATCTTACAATCTAGGTAGTAAACGCCATAATCTTCGCTAATGCTGTCCTCTCTTTTCGGGCGGTATATTTCCGTATGTATGTGAACAAGCTTTTCGCGTAGGCCTAAAACGCTTTGAGATAAACGCGCCCTTGAACCACACACAATAGGCCGATGCATAACGGTGTCGAGAACAAGCCTTTGCTTGCCTCTCACTGTTATGTTGTAGCTGCGCCCGTTTTTGTGGGTCACTTTGTAGCGTCTTGCCTTGGTCTGATTGCCAAGGTCTGCCCAGCGCTCCACAACTAAAGTGTTGCTTGGGGGTGTGCCTACCGTAATAGGATAGGGCTTAGAAAAATTGCCATAACTAAAATTAGTCATTTTGACCTCATAGGTTCGAAATTGGTTGAATCAAGAGGCAACTTGTGCGATGTATCAGTATGAATTTTCTGAGCCATTCCAAGCTTGCCCCTTGGGATGGTTTTTCATTACCGACTATCAGTTTCGCCAGTAATCCAGCTGCAAATCTGCTCTTCATCTAAGAAGGCGCAATTGCCTACTTTGTGACGAATCAAATCACCGTTCTGAACAGCTCTTGAGAACGTAGAGCGGCTTAAGTTGTATTTTGCCACCGCGTCTTTTACGCGAATAAATCTTTTTTCTGCCAATAGGAAACTCCTCTATGTCTGGCATAAAAAAGAAAAAACCATCATAAAATCACTTATATTTAATACTTTTATCATCAAAGGCTTAGAGGGTATTTTTCTAAAAATCTATCCGTATGCGTCCGTGACTATGCATTGATTTAATTGCATTTTTTTAACTTAAAATGAGTAGAAAATCGATGTTGCGTAAAAAATAAGTCTTGAACCGCTAGCATTCGGCGTTATACGCTCAGGTTATTACTGGAAGAGGTTCAAGATTGTTTTATAGACGATCCTTTCTTTCTAATTAAGTCAATCGTGCAAGTTTTCGACGACCGCGCACGATTGGCTAAATGCATCTTCATGACACATTTCTGAAATATTACAGTTCCGCGCAAGTATATGTCTAGCCTTTTATACATATATAGAGTTTCTTTTAAGGCTTGACAGCACAACCTAGCGCCTCCCTGAACAACCTGCCCGCAACAAAAGATTAATTTTTTATTAATGAATTCAACTGATTGCATTGCGTTTTTTTGTTCTTAAAATGTTCTCGGCTTTTTGATAGTTTTTGTCGTTTTTCATTAAAAGTTTTGTCACCTTTCAGTGATAAAATATTTTTTTCTATAAAATAAAGGGTTTGTGACATATCAAGGGTTCATTTTCTTTAAGATAATCATACCCAACCCGCCCTTTTCAGCACGTTCAAAAGAATCATCGCCTCATTATCATTGCGAATAATGGCTTTAAGTTTGGCCTCTCGCTCCTCACTTCCCAGCGGGGCGGCTACCATTTCACGAAACCTCGAGATAAGCTCTTGTTGTGCTGCTTGCTTGCTCATTGCGCCCCTGCTTTCTCGTTTCTGTTTGTTTGTTTAACGCTGGGCTTTTCTGTGTCGGCTGCTTTGAGATAGTTATCAAGGTTTGTCGCTGCTTCCCTATAGCCTCGATGGTAGGTGCGCAAATACGCCTCTTCTATATCCTTGCTGCCCACGACACCTAAATCGGCGTAAGTGGCTTCTAGGGGTGCTAGAAACGCCTCTCTTGCTACTTCTAATTCTGACCTCATGTTCTCAGCTCCATCAGACTACCTAATGTGTTTTATTTAATGTGAGTGTGATGTTAATGTTGCAGTGATGAATGAGCAGTAATCTGCTGTTATCTGAATTTGAGAAAGAGCGTGGCAAAAGCGGTCGGTTTTATCACCTGCAACATAGCTAGTGTTCGGTTTTACATGGCCCATGGTCTGCAAGCGTTTCGATAACTGCACAATCAGCCAAGCTGTCAGCATCACAATTAGATAAGTGTTTTAACTCACGTTCTAATCGCCGTAATTTTGTAATGCGCTGCTGAACATTTCGTAGGTATTGAACTGCAATGCCATGCGCGTCTTGGCATGGTTTTTCAGGATACTGGCTTAACTCTAAAAGTCCTTTAATATCCTCAATAGAAAAACCAAGGTCGCGAGAATGACGAATGAATGAAAGGCGGTTTAAACCATCTTTGGTATAGCGCCGCTGATTTCCTTCGGAACGCTCTGGCGCATCAATTAAGCCCACCTGCTCATAGTATCGAATAGTTGGAATTTTTACACCCGTGCGCTTGGAAAGCTCGCCAATTGATAACATCAAAATTCCCTCTTGAACCTATAGCTACTAGAGGGATTATATTCTGCATAACTTGAATTTGAAAGGTTGAATATGAAAATCCCTCCACTTGCACAGTTAGCCATTTGTTTCGCTATAGCGGGCGGTTTGTCCGCCTACATGCCGATTTTTCGTTTCCATGCGCCAAATTGGTTGGTTGCAATCGAAGTTATTGCAGGGGCCGCATTCCTAGTTCCTGCGGTAGTGAGTTTCATTCTTCACAATACGACTGTGAATCCTCGGTCGCCGAGCAACGCAACATCGCTTGTTACAAGTGGTGTTTTCAACATCAGTCGCAACCCGATGTATGTTGGCATGTTGTTTCAGTTGCTTGCCTTTGTGTTGTGGCTTGGTGAACTGAGCGCTCTTTTTGCAGCTGTAATATTTTTTATCTCTATCGACCGCTTCCAAATCAGGTCGGAAGAGCAAAGCCTCCGCAAGAAGTTTGGTGAGGCATTTACGGAATACGCCAAGCGCGTTCCCAGATGGCTGATTATTAGGAATGGATGAAAAAATGAGTAACAAAACTGAAGCCTGCGGTTGCTCTGGGAATCCGAAATTTGACGGCGTTGACCCAAGTTACAAACGCATTTTATGGACCGTTATCTTCATCAATGCGACCATGTTTATTGTTGAAATGTCAGCGGGCAAGCTGGCTGGGTCACAAGCATTGCAGGCCGATGCGCTCGATTTTTTAGGAGATGCACTCACCTACGGATTGAGCCTTGCCGTCATAGGTATGAGCTTTAAATTGCGCTCTACTGCTGCTTTTCTGAAAGGTCTTAGCCTTCTTTTCATGGGGCTTTGGGTGTTCGGCTCAACAATCTATCATTTTTTCATGTTTGGCGTTCCTCAAGCTAATATAATGGGAGTGATTGGCCTATTGGCTCTCGCCGCCAACATGGCAAGCGTGTTACTTCTAATGCGATATAAGGACGGCGATGCAAATGTCCGTTCGGTTTGGCTATGTTCCCGTAATGACGCTATCGGAAATGTAGCTGTTATGGGCGCGAGTGTTGCGGTTTGGTTTACGGCAACCGCGTGGCCTGACTTGATTGTTGCTATCCTCATGGCGGGCCTCTTTTTGCGTTCATCGCAACTGATTCTGGTTCAGGCATGGCAGGAGTATCGTTCTGGTGAAGATGCAGGGACTTTAGAAAATCATAGTCAAAAAGGAGGGGCATCATCATGCTAACAGACCTGAAACTCATCTCTGTTGTGATTGGCGGCGTGGCGGGGCTGTATCTGTTTGCTGCACTCGTCTGGTCGATTGCTTTTCCCAAAAGGCGTGTCTGGCCCCCCAAGAAAGCAACGGTTGGCCTTAAAATTCGCGTTTGGGCTGCCACGATAGCGATATTTACCGCCGCTTTTGTTCTGGGTGTGACGGACTGGAATGGTCTGGAATGGTCTGCTTTATTTCGTTGGAGTATTGGCTTTCCGTTGATTATTGTTGGCAATGTCGTTGTATGGCAAGGTGTGTTCAAAATCGGCTTCGATGCTACCAGTGGTGAAGTTGATAAGTTGAAAACGGACGGCCTTTATGCGTGGTCACGCAACCCTCAATATGTAGCTGATATGGCAATCATTCTGGGTTGGGCAGTATTATCAGCATCCATCTTTTCAATATCTTTCGCCATACTTGCAATAGTAGTTTTGGGGATTGCACCTCTAGCTGAAGAGCCATGGTTGGAGAAAAATTACGGCCAGCAATACCAACATTATTGTCGAAGGGTTCGTCGATATTTTTAAACTTGGCGCATCATATATCTGGTACTAATACATTAGCCTTCTGAAATGCTATAGGCTAACCTACTTCCCTTTCCTACTCCAAAAAAACGTTCTGTTTGATCTAGGTCCTTCTAGAAGGGCTGTCACACGTCCTTCTGATCGGTCTAAACGATTTCGTAGATCATCTACCGTCTCAGTAAGATGATTGAGCTGACCTTCCAGACCACTCTTGCGTTCTTGAGCAACGGCAAGTTCTTTTTCCAGTTCAGTTATGCGTTGTAAGGTGTTGTAATCAGGGGGGGTTTTGGTGTTGCGTACTGTTGCTTGTTTCTCTTTTTTGATGTGTTGCACCGTTACTTCAAATACTCTGTGAAGCTCTGAGGGATCAATTTCATATGCGCCTGAATCGTTCTTTTTCGCTGATATTTTACCACTTTTTATGGCTCTTTGGATGGTGGCTTTGTTTTTTCCCGTAGCCTCCGCAGCTTGTGATAATGTGTATTTCATGTTGCGTAACCTTCATTGCGTAGCGTTGTTTTTTGATGTTGCGCAACGCGTTGCTTTGTTGCGTTTTTGATATTGTTATACATCTGGATCGCTCTGCTTTGTAGTCGGTAAATCTGGCTCCATGCCAGGTAATGATGGTTCTGAAGGAGGAGGAAGGCCGTCTCCATAGGGCAATTGTTTCTCTCCTCGACGTAGCGCGGGAATGCTGCGCAGAGGTTCTTGCTGTCCTAACTCTTTGCGATCTGGTTGTTCATCGTCTGAAACAAGAACATTGGCGCTAAATAGCCCATATTTGATGCCGTCTCGCGCTCCATGCCAAGCAACGCGATTGTTAATGATGTAAGCATTAGTCGTTCCGCTGCCACCGATTTGTCTAACTTCGATCCACCTGTCATCACGCAAAACTTTTAGTGCACGCAAGACAGTTGGCCTAGAGCATTTCATAAGCCTAGTCAGATTAGGAACGCTCACAACGACTGCGTTATGGTCGCCAATTCGAGCCGTTAAAAGGTGCATTAGTTTTGCGGCTTTTGGAGATTTGTCTATGAGCGCCCCCCAAGCTTCATGAGCGGCTCGTTCAGTTTGCAACCATGTACCTCGATGGTTTTTTTCTGGAAGTTTGTCCATGATACCCCCTAGTGTCACCAGTGTTCAAATTTTGAAAATATAGTATTAAATTTTGAAAAAATATCAATTCAAAAAATGAAAATATATTTTCAAAATTTGAAAAACCAGTATCATAGCTGGTGATACGGGGTAGTATCATAGCTGGTGATACCCCCCCCCAGATTAAATATTTGATTTTAAACACTTTTTATTTTTTGCCTTCTTATGATCTATAAGTCGGCAAAAAATCCACGCATGTTTACTCGTGAAGCGCTTCTCAAATAGCTGGCAAGCGAGAAAATAGGGGTGGGGTTTTTGATCGACACAAGCGACGAAGGAGCTTGTTTTGTATATCCTTAAATTTTGAATATAGATTTCGTTGAAAACAACATC
The DNA here is from genome assembly GCA_938001915.1 of uncultured Caulobacterales bacterium. GTDB lineage: Bacteria > Pseudomonadota > Alphaproteobacteria > Caulobacterales > Maricaulaceae > Litorimonas. Next base: position 7,543 of record CALLBD010000108.1, read on the forward strand.
ACAAAAAGCGATCCGCTGATTGGATAGGGTGGGTCAGGCAGGGAGGGAAAGGTTATCCACAATTTTGTGTGGGGTGTCACTAAATGCATGCTAAGACAAGAGGGTAATTCCATGACGAGAGGTTGAAACCCAACGACAGGGCGCCACAGAAGGCTCAGGGGGCGCTTTTTGCTTAGAATGGGTGCCTCTAGGATTTTTGCTTTTAGGGCCTCCTAAGGGCGCTCTGTGGTCCTGTGAGGAGCAAAGAGCCGCTGCGCATAGAAGTGCTAATGAAGGGCTATGGGAGTGTGATGCGAATTCGGTCTGTAAATCAGGTTCATTTTAGCTCCAAATAAGGGCCTCTTTATGCAAACCCCGTAGGGCACACGGATTGAGCGGAGCGAGAAGACCTAGCGTTACGCGTTTGGCTTCCAATCGTATGTGTGCTAACATTTCATTTTTTCAAAGGGTGTCGACAAGGGATCAGATTATGTATGCATTTGTTCGCAATCCAAAACGGGATAACAATAAAAATCATCTGGCAAGCTTTTCGGATATAACCTCCGCTGAAAGTCATGCAAAACGCAAAGACATGACTTCCCAATTTAGGCAGGTCGAAGGAAAGCATCACAAAGATAATTACTTCTGGTCAAAAGTTGGTGACACCCTAGAAAATGGGGGCGCTGATTACGGAAAGGCGTATCGCGAACATAAAAAGCAAATGGGCGTCAAAACTGAGCGGAAAAATGCAGCTCTAGGCGTACACACTCTGGTAGGTGTCTCTCCAGAATGGCTTGCTGAAACAGGTGATCCAAGAGACTTAGAAAACCCCCGTGTGCAAAAGCTTATCTTTGAAGCAAAGCAATGGGCTGAAAGCTGGATGGGAGTAGGTGCTGTTTGGGCTGTCCGATATGATACAGATGAAGCCGGAAGTGGCGTGGTGGATATCCTCGCAAGTCCTGTAAGAGAGCAAAAACACAAAAGCGGTACGAAAAAACCAGTCATATCTGTAAGAAAAGCAAATGCAGAACTCGCTGAGAAAGTAGGGGTGACCAATGGATGGATCGCTCAGCAAACAGACTGGGCTCAGTGGGCGCAGAATACATTAGATCTTCGTCTGAAACGAGGAAAGCCAAAGTCTGAAACCTCTCGAAAGCACATCCCAGCAGATTTATTTAAAGAACAAGCTCAAAAAGCGAAGGAAGCAGTCTTAAGAGATGCGGAGGCTCATATTCAGGCCGAAATAGACCGCAGATGGAAGCAAGATGAAGAACACCGACATGAGGCCTACGCTTATGCTGAGGAATATGCATGGAGGCGCATAAAGGGCCGAATTAATGAAATGGTAGATGAAAGGGCCTCTGAGCGCCTTCAGGAGGCTGAGAAAAGAGCAAAGCAGTCCTTAGCTCACAAAAGAGCCCTTAATGCGCTGTGGGCTATTCTAAAGCGCTTTCTGAGTGCAGAAAATCTTGAGGTAATACGCTCAGAACACACGGCCGAGATGTCAAAGCCTTATAAGCCTTTTAAACTCAGACCACCCTTTAGTGGACCTGAACTCTAGCAGGTATTTCCTCACGGCATTTATGCGCTTAAGGCTATTGTAAGTGGCGCATTTTTAGCGTTCTTCTTTTGAAGAATTAAGTAGAAATATAATTTACTTAGGTTTAATTAGGCGACTACCTTTAGTGTTCGGTTTCACAAATCCCATGGTCGGCAAGTGTTTCGATAACTGCACAATCAGCCATGCTGTCAGCATCACAATTAGATAAGCGTTTTAGCTCACGTTCTAATCGCCGTAATTTTGTAATGCGTTGCTGAACATTTCGTAGGTGTTGAACTGCAATACCGTGAGCGTCTTGGCATGGTTTTTCAGGATACTGGCTTAACTCTAAGAGTCCTTTAATATCCTCAAGAGAAAAACCAAGGTCGCGAGAATGACGAATGAATGAAAGGCGGTTTAAACCATCTTTGGTATAGCGCCGCTGATTTCCTTCGGAACGCTCTGGCGCATCAATTAAGCCCACCTGCTCATAGTATCGAATAGTTG
>CALLBD010000109.1 GCA_938001915.1 uncultured Caulobacterales bacterium
ATCTGTCGATGGACGCTGGGTCGCCATGATGACGTGAATACCCGCCGCCCGCGCCATTTGCGCGAGGCGCTGTACGCTGCCTTCAATGTCTTTTTTCGCAACCATCATCAGGTCGGCCATTTCGTCAATAATCACGACGATATAAGGCATAGGTTCGAATTCGAGCTCTTCCGTCTCATATTCGGGCTCGCCCGTGTCTTTATTATACCCCGTCATGATGGTCTTGGTCATGGTTTCACCGCTGGCTTTATATTCCGCGACTTTCTCGTTGAAGCCCGCCATATTACGGACATTCATCTTCGCCATTTTGCGGTAACGATCTTCCATTTCCCGCACAGTCCATTTCAGCGCGACAACAGCCTTTTTCGGCTCTGTCACCACAGGGGCGAGAAGATGCGGACAGCCATCATAGACAGAGAGCTCGAGCATTTTCGGGTCAATCATGATGAACTTACATTGCTCTGGCGTGAGCGTATACATGAGCGACAAAATCATGGCGTTAACGCCAACGGACTTACCTGAACCCGTTGTACCCGCGACAAGCAAATGCGGCATTTTCGCAAGGTCAGCAATAAAGGGCGTACCGCCAATATCTTCCCCGAGAATAAGCGGGAGCGAGGCGTCACTTTGCGTGAAGACGCTGGAGGCGAGCATATCGCGCAGCCAGACCATTTCGCGTTTACGGTTGGGCAATTCTACGCCCATCGCATTACGCCCCGGCACCACGGCAATCCGCGCGGATTGCGCGCTCATGTTTCGCGCAATATCGTCGGATAGGTTGATGATACGCTGGGACTTTACGCCCGGCGCAGGTTCAAATTCAAAGAGCGTCACAACGGGGCCAGGGCTCACTTGGCCCATTTCGCCGTCCACGCCGTAATCGCCCATAACGCGGTGCAGCTGTTCTGACGCGCGGCGCAGCGCGCCTTCATCATGCACGGTAGAGCGCGGCGGCGGCGCTTTAAGAAGGTCGAGACCCGGCAAGACGTAATCATCATTGCCAGAGAAATCGAAGCTCGGCTGATTGGTTTTCTTCTTAACCGTCTTGCGTTTTGTCGGGCGCTTTTTCGCGGCTGGCTTGGGCGCAGCGGCGGGCGCGGGCGCATAGGCGGCGGGCGCCTCATAGACGGGCGGGGCCACATCGGGAATATCGCGGTAAAGCGGCTCACTCGCCATTTGGCTATCCATGGGCTCTTGATAGCCCTTGCGGAACAGGCGGACGAGCCAAGCCGAAAAGCGGTCAATGGACACCCGAATATAGGCCCAAACCAGCGTCGCCGCGTCGGCAATATCTAGCAGATCTTTGGTCACGACACCCAAATATAGCGCCAGCAAATAGACCGCTCCAGCAAAAGACAAAATAGCCACCCAAAGTCCCGCGAGCGGGATATTAAACGCGTCAAGCCAGCCTTTTGGCGTTAGATGCAAGATATCGCCGATCCACCCCCCGAGGCCGCTCGCCATAGGCCAGCTCTGCGGGATAGGGAAAGCCGATAGGGTCATGGTGCCTAAAAGAATCACGCCCGACCCAATAGCCAAACGTTTCCATTTCATCTGCTGAGACCTGGGTTTCACTCGTCCCATGACTCTGCGAATACCAGACAAAAATATAAGCCCGCCAATTAACAGGCCGCCCCAGCCCAAAATTTGCATCAAGATATTTGCAAGACTGGCCCCAGGCGTCCCAAAGGGGTGACGCCCCACACCAATTCCCGCTGTATCAGAGGTCGGATCAAAGGGATTATAGGCGAGAACGCTCACCAGAATAATTACGCCCAATACACAGAGACACAGCGCCCGCACCGCCCGCCAAAAGGCATTCCCTTGCTGCGCGGTGACCTCGGCCATCATCGCATGAATATCCTCTGGGGCATATTCATAGCTCGCATCATAGTCGGCAGTTGCGGATGGCGGTGGAGTCATCGGGACCTCAAGACAGGGATAAAACTTACTAAAATGTAAATTGGAACTGTGAATGAGCCGTTAAAGTCGCGGGGGAAATCCTGCCGTTTTTCAGGAAAAATGCGGGGTTTCACTTGCGCGCTAGGGCGCTTATGTGAGCTATATGAAGACCGAATTTGATATTCTCATAATTGGTGCGGGCTTGGTTGGCTTAACAACGGCGCTGGCCTGCGCCGATAGCGGTGCGAAAGTGGCGCTTTTAGACCGTGCCGCCCTTGGCCTTGGCAAGGATAGTCGGGCCTCCGCGCTGGCGGCCACCTCCTTGCGGCTTTTCGAAAATCTTGGCGTAGAGATAACCTCCCACCTGCAACCCATTCACGATATGTTGGTCACTGACGGCGCGCCAAATAGCCCCTGGCAATTGCATTTTGGGGACACGCAGGACGCGGGCAGCTTAGGCGCTATTATTGCGAATACCGACCTTAAAGCCGCCCTCCTTCAGCGGGTCGCGGAGACACAAGCGATTCAGCCCTTTGCCCCTATCAAGGTGGAAAATTTTACCGAGCGCGCGGGCCATATCATTGTGGACACCGACCAAGGAGAGCTAACCGCTCAGCTGCTTATCGCCGCAGATGGACGGGAGTCTATGACGCGGCACAAAGCGGGCATAACCAGCCAGCGCTTTGATTATGATGCGGCGTCACTGGTCACAACCCTATCGCATGAGCTGCCCCATGAAGGGCTGGCCTGGCAACGCATGATCAAAGGCGGCGCATTGGCTGTCTTGCCCTTGCCCGGACAGCATAGCCAAATTGTTTGGTCTGGCCCAACCGCTGGAATCAAAGCCGCCGAAGCGTTGGACGAAGCCGATTTTCTAGCACTTCTCTCAGAAAAAATGGGAGGATATTTGGGGGCCATGCAATGTACTGCGCCGCGCCGAAGCTATGCCTTGCGCCTGCAAGTTGCAGACAGATTTCACAAAGGACGTATAGCCCTAGTTGGGGATGCGGCCCATAGTATTCACCCGCTCGCGGGACAAGGTCTCAACTTGGGATTACGCGATGCCGCGGCGCTTGCAGACGGCGTAAAAACCTCCGTTGAAACAGGCCAAGATATCGGCATTGCAGCCCTTTTAGACTATGATCTATGGCGAAATATCGATACGCGATCTTTGGGGCTGTTAACGCATGTTATGGCGCAAAATTCTGGAAATGATAGGGCTGTAATTGGGCATGTAAGACGCCTAGGACTAGCCTTGACAAACAGAGCGACGCCACTCAAATCAGCGTTAGAAAAACACGCGTCAGGGCAAGGTCGTGAGGTTCCAAATTTGATGCGTTAGGGCTGAAATATTTTGTTCAGCTTGTATTCATCTCTTGCCCCTCACTTGACCCCCTTAACCAGATCGATGCCGGACAACTGCGCCCCGTTTCGGTATCGTAGCCTCGTCTCTCGCACTGCGAGAGGCGGGGCGCTTTTCGTTTAAGACAAACGTCCTTCCGCTACATGCATAACTTGCGCGCGCGTATCAAAGTCAGAAAACAAACGGCGATCTGTTCCCGTCATGAAGACTTGTAAATTCAGGTCGATCAACTCCTCTGCCAGAGCCGCGCGCCGCACCTCATCGAGATGTGCTGCGATTTCATCTAAGAGTAAAATCGGAGATTTATTACCTAAGGCGCGCGCCTGCGCGAGGATCAGGCCAATCAATAGAGCCTTTTGCTCGCCCGTCGAACACAGCGCGGCAGGTAGCGCCTTGGCTTTATGGGTGACGTGGACCTCCGCGCGGTGCGGCCCTATCTGGGTTCGGCCCGCGCGCATATCAAACTGCCGATCTTTCGCGAGCTGATCGCGGTAAGCGTCAGTCACGAAATCCAATGGCTGTGAGGCGAGAAACATATCCTCCAGTGTCCCGCTCAGACCTATGAGAGATTGCGGAAAAATTGTGGCCCGCGCCGCAATTTCAGTCTGTAAATGCTGAACCGTTAGCACCCGCGCCTGCGCCACTAAGGCCCCGAATTTGGATAAATCCGCCTCCACGGCTTCATACCAAGCCCAATCTGTAACGCCGTCAGAAATG
>CALLBD010000110.1 GCA_938001915.1 uncultured Caulobacterales bacterium
CGTTTTAATAGATTGGGTTTGCGAGATAAGATGCGCCAGCTCCTGACCATTCATGCCCGGCATGAGGAAGTCGAGCAGAACTAAATCATATGGCTTGGCGCGGTCTTGGGCAGACTTAATTTTCGTCAGCGCCTCAACACCATCGACGGCTACGTCCGCCTTGATGTCCCAGGCTTTAAGCTGCTCAGTAAATAGGCGTCGATTAACTTCAATGTCATCAACGATGAGGACGCGGCGACCCTTGACTGTGCCGCTTTCAAAGGCTTCATCTTTCGCATTGTGGTCGATGGGTAAAGGTACCCGGAAGCCAAAGCTGGACCCCTGTCCTAGCTCAGATTCTACGCGCATACGGCCACCCATCATTTCAATGATATGTTTGGATATGGTTAGCCCCAGACCCGTGCCCCCATAAACGCGTGTTGTTGAACCATCGGCCTGTGTAAATTTCTCAAAGATATGTTCAACCTTCTCAGGCGAAATACCAATACCCGTGTCTTTAACATCTAGGGTACAAATCGCGAGGTCTCGGCGTCTTTGGATATCGACATCTATTGTAATGTGCCCCGTCTCCGTAAATTTAACGGCATTCCCCACAAGATTGGTAATGACTTGGCGAAGACGTCCCGCATCCCCAATAAAATTCTTCGGTAAACCAGAGGGGTAGTTGATGATAAGCTCTAGCCCTTTTTCATGAGCTGGGTTTCGCAGCAGAGAGGTGACATCGTTAATCGAAGATTTTAAATCAAATGGCATGGGGTCAATTTCAAAGGCCCCCGCTTCGATTTTTGAGAAGTCTAGAATATCATTAATAATGGTGAGAAGCGCCGAAGCGGAATTATTGATAACTGAGACAAATTCGAGCTGCCGCTCATCAATATCGGAATTACTTAGAAGTTCGGCCATGCCCAAAATCCCGTTCATCGGTGTGCGAATTTCATGACTCATATTCGCCAAAAATTCGGACTTGGCATGAGAGGCGGCAATAGCGTTATCTTTCGCGCGCTCGAGCGCCGCAGCCTGCTTGCGCTGTTCGGTTATATTTTTCACAAAGGCTTCAATTCGGATGGCCTTACCCTGCGCATCTCGAACGATTTCACCCGTTGTTTGAATCCAAATGGTCTCAGGGCTCTTGCTCACCACACGACATACCGATTTAAAGCGATTACCTGTTTTGGGGGCCTCTCTAAGCGCGTTTCTAAAGGCCTCGCGATCCTGGGGGTCTATAATCGAAAAAATACCTTCTGTTTGAATCTTCGCAGAACTCTCCTCGCCAATTAAATCATATAGAGATTTGGAGGCTGTGTATCTTTTCGTCCCGACATCTAAAATCCAATAGGCCGCCTCTCCCAATGAGAGGGCCTTATCAAGGAGTTTATCTTTCTCGACAAGATCAGTCACATTATCCGCAATGGAAATCGTCTTCCCATCGGGCAGGGTTTTACGCACGAAGCGATAAGTTTTCCCGTCGCCCATATACATCAAGCGAGAACTTATTTCTTCGCCGTTAATATTGCGCTCTATTTGAATCTCTGGAGCGAGGGCTTGCTTTTCAACCATTTCACGCGTCAGAACACCGTTCTCTACCATGATTTCATGGCATTTGGATAATGGATCCCCAATTTTCAGAGCCCCAATTTCCGCATTGAGCGATTCAAAGACTGCGTCAGATATGAATAGATAATTCATATCTTCATCCAGAATACTAATCGCAGACTCCATGTGTTCTGCTAATATCTTTGTGTAATTGGCGGTCTCTGTAAGGTCGTATGATTTTACGCCAGCATCTTTGGTTTGCATTCTATCCCCGTAGCTCATTGAAGAGTTTAGCAACTTTTGAATGAGTAAGGTTAACAAACCAAAAAAAATGGCCCGCTGCGCGAAGCAGGGGCCAAAAAAGTCTTCGCAAAACAATCGGGGAGAGTGAATGCGGTATGAAGCGCGACGACAAAGGGGAGGACGTAGCCGCGTTCGTGGTTAGTATATAGGGATATATCTTAGGATATAGAACCCGCGAGAACGCAATGGAGCTATGCGAAAAAGCATAGAAAACCGGTATTTTCAGCTCAGCTATTCATTTTCAGGTCAGAAAGGGGCGGTTTTTCAGGATTTTGGCCACGCGCGTGTGACATTTGTCAAAAACTCTCGAAACACCTTCGCCCGTACGGAGCCGCGTAATTCGGTCGGATAGACAAAATGAAGATCAAAGCTCCTCCCGCTGACATTAGGGAGTATACGCACAAGGCGCTTTGACAGAACGGTCATATAATCGGGAATTCCGACAATCCCAATGCCAGCCTCCGCGGCGCGCATAATGCCGTGTAGATTATTCACAACCAAAACCGGCTTTCTCGGCGCTTCCGTCTCGCCGCGTCCTACATCTAACACCCAATTCGCGCTATGCAGGTTTTTAGGTATCAAATCACCGAAGGCGATAATCTTATGATTATCGAGGTCTCTGGCGGAGGTTGGCGCACCATGATCCGATAAATATCGATGACTGGCATAGAGCGATTGCGTGATTTGACCCAATTTGCGTTCAATCACATCCCCTTGAGTAGAAGGCCACGGACGCAGCGCGCAATCGACATCAAAAGCGGAGAGATCATGCTCCTCATCTTCCAAGATGAGCTGAATGTCGATGTCAGGATAGGTTTTAATAAATTCTGGCAGAACAGAGGGCAGCCAATTTGAGCCTAATGAAATAGGCGCGGAGACACGCAACACGCCTTGCGGTTTTTGACGGGAGTCAATGACATGGCTTTGCACCCGCGCAATACGGACCGCCACATCATCCGCAGTGTGAAACAGAATTTGGCCTTGCTCGGTGAGGGTAAGACCGCGCGCATGCCGATGGAACAGCGGCATATCAAGCGAGTCCTCAAGGGCCGTAATCTGGCGGGACACCGCCGATTGGGAAATTCTCAACTTATCGGCCGCCGCCGTCAGAGACCCCGTCTGCGCGGCCGCATGAAAGGTCTTAAGCTTATCCCAATCGAGGGCATGGGGCATATTACTCTGCCGCTTCCAGAGCCACTTCAGAGGCTTGTTCGGTCAAAAAACGCTCTGCCTCCAGCGCGCCCATACACCCGAGGCCCGCGGCGGTGACGGCTTGGCGGAACAGCTCATCTGACACATCACCTGAGGCAAAGACGCCGGGGACATTGGTCGCCGTACTATCCGGTGCGGTCGTGATATATCCGCCCTCATTCATGTCGACATGGCCTCTAAAAATATCCGTTGAAGGTTTGTGACCAATCGCGATGAACACGCCATGTGTGTCACGGTCATAGACCTCGCCTGTTTTGGCATGTTTCAGGCGGACGCCCGTCACGCCGAGAGGCTGCTCATCACCCAATATTTCTTCCAGTGTCGTATCCCATAAAATCTCGACTTTCGGGTTATCCATCAGACGTTTTTGCAAAATCTTCTCTGCCCGAAGCGTGTCCCGGCGATGAACGAGCGTGACGCGAGAGGCAAAATTCGTCAAAAACAACGCTTCCTCAACAGCGGTATTCCCGCCGCCGACAACGACAACTTCACGGTCACGGTAAAAAAAGCCGTCACAGGTGGCGCAGGCGGAGACGCCGAAGCCTTGGAATTTATCTTCTGACGGCAGACCCAGCCATTTCGCCTGCGCGCCTGTGGCAATAATTACGGCGTCCGCCGTATAGGTCTTCCCGCTTTCCCCGTTCATAACGAAAGGTTTGCCGGAAAAATCGACATCAGTGATAATATCGTCATGGAAAGACGTGCCAAATTTCAGCGCATGTTCCTTAAATTTATCCATCAAATCTGGACCTAGGATTTCAGGGAAACCTGGATAGTTCTCGACATCGGTTGTAATTGTCAGCTGTCCGCCGGGCTGCATACCCGCCACAATTCCAGGCTCCAGCATAGCCCGCGCCGCGTAGACAGCGGCCGTATATCCCGCAGGTCCAGAGCCGATAATAAGAACGCGGTGATGAATAGTTTCGCTCATGGGGCACTCGTTTCAAAATTTATACAGTTTTACTGCGTTGGAATGTAGGACGGAGACGGCGGTGCCGCAACGCCTCAGCTGTGAGTATATGTGGAGAGACCGCACCCTCTATCATTCGAGCCATAAGGTGCGCAAATATACCCTGTCTATGACACCAGCATTTTTTTTGAACCACTGGTTGAGGCAAACCTCTTTCTCTGGCACATTACGCGCATGACACGCTTATCTTTTTTATTTTCCGCCGCCTTGCTGACGGCCTGTAATCCACCGGCCTCCCAAAATACCGCTGAGGCTCAAAGCGAATTAAGGGGTGACGCACCGGTACCTTTTACTTGGCCACGCAGCTATGAATATATGCCAGAGGCGGCAACTCTGGTCTTCTCGGCGACATCGGATTGGCGACATGATAGCGGAATAGCAGGGGCACAGGCCTTTTGGGCAAGTGAGTCCGACGAAAATGGTTCAGGTATTTTTATAACAGAAGATCCGCGCGTCTTTTCCGAACAAAATCTCGAAAAATTTTCTGTTGTCATCCTGAACTCTGTAACGGGGAATGTTCTTTCAAGCGATCAACAGGCCGCGATCGAAAATTTTGTCGAATCTGGCGGTGGGCTGATTGCCCAGCATGGGGCAGGCGATAGCAGCTTATCGGAGTTTTGGCCGTGGTGGGGGGAACAGCTTGGAACAGAGTTTGTAAGCCATCCCGCAGATCCGCAATTTCAACGCGCCGATGTGGTCACCCTTGCGATCAATCACCCTGTCATGGAAGGTCTCGGAGCAAAGTTCTCTCATATAGATGAATGGTATAGCTTCACGGGTCCCGTCGAAGGCGAGGTCATTGTCTTAGCTGGATTAGATGAAAGCACTTATTCGCCGGTAAACAAAGTTTACGGCGTTGAAGATCTACGCATGGGCCCGGAACCCTCGGATCACCCCATTATCTGGGCAAAATGTCCGGGTGACGGCAAGATAGTCTACTCCGCTCTCGGACATAAAGTCGACGCCTATGAGAATGACTCCCACAAGACACTTTTGAAAAACGCTATGGCATGGGTCCGCGCGGAAGGTGATGAGGGCTGTCCCGGTTAAGCTGAATCTTGGCCTCCCGTCTTATTAATGTGTTTTCTCGATCGCCGCGTAGTGTGAGCGGAGACTGATCATAATACGTGCTATTTCTTATCGACGATATGAAGCTCTCTAGCGCCGAGTTATAAGTCGACTGAACAGGAATCGAAATGTGATTCCCTTCCGGAAATTCGGTGTAGGTCACTTCCCTGCCCGTGGCGGTTAATTCCGCCGCTAATTTACGGCTAAGTTCCACAGGCAAAGTTTTATCTTTGGCGGCGCCTAAAATCAGAAGGGGGGCTTCCGCCTCTTTCAACATTTCAACCATGTCATAGGCGGCAAGGCTCTCGGCCACCTGCGGACGCACGAACAACTTAGCGTACCACGGCACCACCGCCGCCGAGACATCTTGCGCATTGGTCGCCGTGGCTTCCAGTATCAGGCCGTCTAGGTGCGGGAAATATTGCACCATATCTGCGCAGACAAACCCGCCCAAAGAATGTCCCCATAAAATCAGCGGACGGCGGCCCGCATAATTTTTCCTTACATGACCCGCTATTATACGATTTGCACGGCGCAAGCTTTGCGCATCGGCGCGTCCTGTGCTTTCGCCATATCCAGGGTAATCAAACATGAGGACGTCCGCGAAAGGAATAATTTTCTGCGCATAAAGCGCACCCGATTCATAGCGGTCAGAGGCATTGCCGCCGCAATGAACAACCAATGGGCGCGGTGTTTCTGGTCTTTCCACGTAAGTTATGGCCAAATGCGCTTCCGGGGATTTTATGACGTCATGGGTCACAGTAGATTTCACGAATTCAGAAGACCGAATGTAGTGTTTGGCTTTCTGGCCATCGGCCCAGACATCAATGACGATATCCTTGGACTCGGTGAAAATAGATTCATAGCGCATGGGGTCGTTACGAACGGCATCTGGGTCGCCGAACAGGCCGGGTTGAAAGACAAAGCTCTCATCAATGTTCAAAGTCTGACACGCGGTCATGATGGCCGAGAATATAATGAGGAAAAGGCCGCGCAATAGTCTAAACATCCCGCATGTCCGCCGCATCGAAACGCTCCCAAACCCGCTGCGCCATGCGCGCGGTTTCATCTAAAGGCGGATACTCCGTCCCGTCTACCTGCCCGTCATATCCCGTCACATGACAGCGCGTTTGAAGCGCGTCATACAACGCCTGAAACTTTCCCGCCTTTCCCGCCATAGGCAAGCGATAAACAGGCTTACCCACCGTGCAGGCTTCGGTCAGCATATTGGTACTGTCTTCGGTCACTAAAATCATCTCGGCCGCGCCCAAAAAGGCGAAATAGGGATTGGGCCCCTCGCCGTCATGAAACCAGACATAGTCATAATCAGAGGCAAAACCTTTCCACGCTAAAACGGCAAAATCGGGCGTGCGCCGCGAGCTCGTAATCAGCAAAGACTGCCCTGCAGCGCGTAGATTTTTCGCCGCCTGTAAATGCGCAGCGTGGGAGGCCTTATCTAATTTATGCGTCTTGGACGCGCCGCCAATCATAATTGCCGTCCTCGGCATAGGGAGTTTGGAGAGACCCTCTGCAAAGCTTAACGTCTCGCCAATTATTTTCGCCTCGCTCACGCGGTTAGGCGAGCCTATCATCGTCTCCACATTCGCGCCTCTGATGTCATCATGTTCCGGCGCAATCACGAGGTCAAAAGCTTTGGGGTCAAGGCGGGGGTCTTGGACATAAACCGTGAATATATGGGGGCGTGTGCGTTTCAAATATATGAGCGCGGCAATGGCTTGTCGCCCGCAGCCAATGGCGATGTCGCAATCAGGTAAGTCAAATTTCGCAAGGCGCAACTGGGCTTTAGGCGGCAAAGCAGAGATAGCGGCACTATGTTCAATATGATGCGTTTGAAGCCTCAGCCCCCGCAATTCCGCGCAGCGTTCCGCGAGGCCGAGGGCTTGGTTTTCAATCCCGCGGCGACCATCGGACAGAATGAGACACCGAAGGGGTTCAGTGTCACTCTGCTGGGGCATTACTGATAGGTGACCTCTAGGATTTCATATCCCTTAGCGCCGCCTGGCGCGATGACTTCAAAAGCATCGCCGACCTCTTTGGTAATCATGGCGCGGGCAATGGGGGATGTGACAGAGATTTTTCCGTCTTTCACATTGGCTTCGTCTTCCCCAACGATTTGATAGGTGCTTTCCTCATCCGTATCTTCATTGACGATTTTCACCTTTGCGCCAAAGCGCACAACGTCGCCCGACATTGTGGAAGGGTCGATGACTTGCGCGAGAGCCAATTTTGACTCAAGCTCTTGGATGCGGCCTTCGATGAAACCCTGCTTTTCCTTCGCGGCATGATATTCGGCATTTTCCGATAGATCACCGTGATCGCGCGCGACAGAAATCGCATTGATAATCTCTGGCCGCTCCACCGTTTTCAGATGTTTCAGTTCTGTCTCCAGCGCCGCATGGCCCTGAACCGTCATTGGAAATTTTTGCATTGCGAAATCATCTTCCCGTCAAATTTACAAGCCGCTAGCAGATAGGGGCAAAAACACAGTCGTCAAGGCCAAAATGTTGCCCTCGGAGCCGCATTCACCTTGTTTTCCCTAAAAATGAGCGCGCAAAACCCATAAAAAAGGCAGCAGGGGTGCCACCCTGCTGCCGGAATTGTCTAAGTCAATCGAAAGGAGACGAAAATCCTAAGACCCT
>CALLBD010000111.1 GCA_938001915.1 uncultured Caulobacterales bacterium
GAGTTTTCTGCGAATGCTTCGGTTGTGAGTCGTGTGCTGGCTAAACAAACTCTCCTATGACGCGAAGCGCTTTCACACCCCATTCAGGCCATGTTACGCAAATAATTCATCTCGGCACGAGATTTGCAAGATAGCGAACCAAACCGAAACGAGTGGGTGATTCTGGGACTTTCCCAGGGTTAAGTTTAATTTGGAGACCAATAACGGTCGCTAGGCACTAGAGGAGCCGCACATGAGATTCCTTCTTTCAACAGCAGTTTTTGCTGCAATGGCAATAACACCGGCAACAGCGTCGGCGCAATTTGCTGGATTTGACTCGAACACTGTATTTGGAGGCGCAGCAGGCGCTGGCCTTGGCGGTGTAATCGGCAGCCAATTGGCAGGGTCAAACAACCGGACAGAGGGCGCCGCTATTGGCGCTTTAACGGGTGGGCTGGCTGGCGCTGCCTTCGGAAATTCGCAATCGAATTTCGCGGGCAATCCATTTGCGGGTCAATTTAATCCTGGATTTAACGGCCGCAATCTCGCTGGCACAGCCATCGGCGCTGGTCTTGGCGGCGCGCTCGGCTCAAATCTTGCTGGCTCTGGCGTACGTCAAGAAGGCACAGCAATTGGCGCGGTCTTAGGCGGCGTGGCAGGCTATGCATTGTCGAACGGCAGATCGGCAAACGGCCGCTCCAACGCACGCTATGGCTCTGGTCCCGTCGCAGCGCCTGTCTATGGCGGCGGCTTCGGCGCACCCGTGGGCGTCGGCGCTCCCGTTGGATTTGGCGCGCCTGCTGGGTTTGGCGCACCTGTTGGATTTAGAGGCACTGTGGCTCCAGGTGGATTTGTTGGCTCTGCACCAATTCCTGCTAGCCGGTCATTCGCCCCAGGAGGATTTGTATCCGGTCCCGTTATTCCCGTGACGCGTTATGGGCGCAACGTTCAACAAACGGTCGTACGTCAACGCACCATTCAAGCACCGCCGCGCATCATTCAACAAGCGCCTCGCGTCGTGACACAACCGTGCCCGTCGGGAACAACACAGCAATCAGATGGATCATGTTTAAGCGCGCCGCGTCAGATCTTTGAACCTGCACCCACCGTTATCCCCGCCTCTTGTCCAGCTGGAACGACAGACCTTGGTAATGGTACCTGTCAGGAACCTGCCAAGACCGTTCTGGGCGCGGCTCCGATTGTCATCCCTCAGGCCTGCCCTGCTGGCACGACAGATCTCGGCAATGGCACTTGCCAAGAGCCGCCTAAGACCGTCATGGGCTCCGCCCCAATCGTTATTCCACAGGCTTGCCCTCCCGGAACAACAGACCTAGGCAATGGTACATGCCAAGAGCCGCCTAAGACCGTGATGGGCTCTGCCCCAATCATTATTCCACAGGCTTGCCCTGCTGGAACAACAGATCTGGGCAATGGTACGTGCCAAGAGCCGCCTAAAACTGTGATGAGCTCAGCTCCGATCGTTATCCCACAAGCCTGCCCTCCTGGAACGACAGATCTCGGTAACGGAACGTGCCAAGAACCTGCGAAAACAGTTATGGGCGCTGCCCCGATTGTTATTCCACAGGCTTGCCCAGCGGGAACAACAGATCTCGGTAACGGGACGTGTCAAGAACCTGCGAAAACCGTTATCGGTTCAGCTCCGATTGTCATCCCTGCGGCTTGCCCAGCTGGGACAACTGATCTGGGTAATGGCACCTGCCAAGAGCCAGCGAAAACTGTCCTGGGCGCAGCTCCGGTTGTTATACCGCAAGCTTGCCCAGCCGGAACGCTCGACCTTGGAAATGGAACTTGTGAAGCCCCCGCGCAGGTCATTGAAGCTGCGCCGATCTACGCACCAGCGCCAATCGCGCAATGCCCGTCGGGCACGTATGCGTCCGGCGGCGCTTGCCACCTCGCAGACTATGAAGGCGGCCGTCACTCTGTTCCAGATAC
This sequence comes from uncultured Caulobacterales bacterium, assembly GCA_938001915.1. Taxonomy (GTDB): domain Bacteria; phylum Pseudomonadota; class Alphaproteobacteria; order Caulobacterales; family Maricaulaceae; genus Litorimonas. Next base: position 1,933 of record CALLBD010000111.1, read on the forward strand.
GGTCGTATCGGGCGGCGAGTATTGCTATGGTGACGGAAAAGCGTTTTACGACAGCAATGGCCGTAAAATCAAAAGCGCTTCGCACAGCAAAGCTGGCTGTAACAGCCATCATTAAAGCCAGCGCGTCTCGCCGAAATTTCGGCGGAACCGCTCTTTGGCGACAGAAAACCTAAGATTTAGAAACGCTCTGTTTGAAAAAACGGAGCGTTTTGTCGTTAAAAACAGTACAGAATTCTCACGAAGTATTAATAAACCTTTAACAATAAAGTCAGACCTCGTTCAGGTTAGATTATGTATACGGAGGTGATGAAACGCCTGTCTGAGCACGGATGTCGTTTCGCGATTTTGCCGATGAAAGGACAACTTGATGAAAACTTCCCTCACATTCAAATCAGCAGCTCTGACGCTAGCCGTCGCCACGCTTGCATTTTCCGCACCAGCCCAGGCGCAACAAAGTAATGGTGGAGGTCAACTTCTCGGCGCGGTCATCGGAGGCGTGGCAGGTGCCGCGCTCGGTGATGGTATCGCCCCACGTGGTCTCAGCACTGAATATGGTGTGATTGGCGGAGTTTTAGGCGGCGTAGCAGGCGCAGCCATTGGCGGGAGTGGCTCTAATGGCCGCCAATACAGCCAATATAATGGCGGATATTATAATGCGGGGACAGGCTATTATACGCCCGGCGCCGCTTACAGCCGTCCTGTTTATTCAACGCCTGTTTATTCCAGACCTGTATATTCTCAACCTGTGTACTCGCAGCCCGTATATTCTCAACCCGTATATTCGGCTCCCGCCTATTACAGCAGCCCAAGTTATTACCGCGCGCCCAGCTATGGCCGCACATCAGTTTCTATTAATCTTGGGAGTGGCGGACTATACAATCGCGGGTTTTCAAACAGAAGATTCTCGAACAGACGGTTTGGCAATAGAGGTTTTTCCAACCGGCGCTTTATAAATACGAACCGCAATGTTCGCCGGCGCGGACACCAGCGTCGCCACAATAGACACGGTCACTAAGGCCAAACTTAGAATATCTTCCCCCGCCGCAAGGCGGGGTTTTTTTTGCCCCCAATTTAACCTCTCAGCAATTCGCGCCGCGCGTGAAGGAGATATTCCCTATTTCCCGATCCGCCCAAAATCGGTGACGGGCAGGTCTCGATTACGCTCCAGCCTTGACCCTCCACCCATCGCGCAACGGTCTCCAAGGCCCGCAGGCCCAGCTCTTGCGTTTTAACCAATCCGCCCTTCCCAATATTCACTTTGCCAACTTCGAATTGCGGCTTGACCAACGTAATAAGGTCGGTCTCTTCTGCCGCAAGACGTAAAGGTATTTCCAGAACCTTGATTGCAGAAATAAAACTCGCATCACAGACAATGAGATTTGGCTTCGTGTCGAAGAGGCGCGCAGAGAGCGCCCGGGCATCTTGTCCTTCCATCGAGATTATCTTTGGCTCATTTTGAAGGTCAGAATGTAGCTGCCCATGTCCCACATCTACAGCGTAGACTTTGGTCGCCCCGCGCGCGACGAGGACTTGCGAGAAGCCCCCTGTTGACGCCCCCACATCCAGACCGATGCGGCCAGCCGCATTTACATCAAAGACGCGCAAGCCATGATCTAATTTCATCCCGCCGCGCGAGACCCAAGGATGTTCTTTACCTGCCGTAATCACCGCGCCGTCTGGAATTTTCTCGGAAGGTTTTTTGACGCGCTTCCCGTCAACAGAAACAAGCCCGGCCTTAATCGCCGCCTGCGCCCGCGCCCGCGAGTCATAATGACCATGAGTGGTGAGATATTGATCAGCGCGCATGCTTACTCAATAATTTCAAAATTTTCGATAACCCGTCGATTCCAAATGTCATAAACATTTTCTACATCATAGGAAATCTCTGTAGGAAAACCCATAGTATCATCATATTTTACAGTGAAAAACACTTTGGAGTCAGGACCAGGCCAAATTGGAGTCGTTGGCCTCAAACGTTTTTCTATAGAGGCAAACAAGCTTTCAATTGGGTTTCTCAACACTATGTCATTTCGTGCCTCAAACGCCTCCCCGTCTCCATCCGTAGCTTCGCCCACATAGACACTGCTGATTACGATATCATTTTCTACAACAAGTCTATGGGGTCCTCGATCGGTTTCAGGAAAGCAAAAACACAAATTTGAGAATTCATACCTATATTTTTTTGGTTTTGACTCAGCCCAAATAAGTCTTTTCTGCTCTAGTTCGGAAAACATATATATGCGGCGCTTCTCGGTCAGAACCGGCGTTTCGGCTGCGGCGTCAGCGGCCGTGTAGGATGGAGTCGCGCAACCCGATAAACTTACCGCAGAACCAATCAGCAAGCCATATAGTCTCACGCAAGGCCCTTCATATCCGCGACGTCCCGCCCTATCACCTGAAACACTTTCCCGACGATTGAATCCGCATCTAGCTTGGCCTGCTTATACATCAAAGCCGGGCTGTCTTGGTCGATATAGATATCCGGCAAGGTCATGGTTCGGATTTTCACGCCGCTATCAAGGCGGCCCGCATCTGCCAGTGCGTGGAGACAATAGGCCCCAAAACCGCCGACTGAGCCTTCTTCAATCGTGATGAGAACTTCATGCTCATCGGCCAGGCGGCAGAGCAATTCAGTATCCAACGGCTTGGCGAAACGCGCATCTGCAACCGTTGCAGATAGGCCGAGGGCGTCCAGCTGTTCCGCTGCAACCAGAGCTTCGCCAAGACGTGTGCCGTAGGAGAAAATCGCAACGCTAGAGCCTTCGCGCAACACGCGGCCTTTGCCGATTTCGAGCGGCTGCGGGTTGGGGTCAATGCCAATACCTGTGGCTTCGCCGCGCGCATATCTAAAGGCTGTCGGACCCTCATCACGCGCCACCGCCGTTGCCACCATTTTCGCCAGCTCATTTTCATCTGCCGCGGCCATGAGAACCATATTCGGGAGACACCCAAGATAGGCAATATCAAAGGCGCCCGCATGAGTTGGACCGTCCGCGCCGACAAGACCCGCGCGGTCCATTGCAAAACGCACAGGTAGATTTTGCAGCGCGACATCATGCACGACTTGGTCATATCCGCGCTGAAGGAAGGTCGAGTAAATCGCGCAAAATGGCTTATAGCCATCTGCCGCAAGACCCCCCGCAAAGGTCACGGCATGTTGTTCGGCAATCCCCACATCAAACATACGCTCTGGGAAGACTTGGCCAAATTCTTTCATGCCCGTCCCGCCCGGCATCGCCGCTGTGATACCAACGATTTTCTCGTCTTTGCGCGCTTCAGAAATCAAGCTCTCGGCGAAGACTTTCGTATAGGACGGCGCATTGGCTTTAGCTTTGGATTGCTCGCCCGTGACGACGTTAAATTTAGACACGCCGTGATATTTATCGGCTGAGTTTTCGGCGGGCGCATAGCCCTTCCCTTTTTGCGTCACGACATGAATGAGGACGGG
>CALLBD010000112.1 GCA_938001915.1 uncultured Caulobacterales bacterium
CCGCTAAAACACCCGCGGCATATTGATCGCCAGCGCCTGTCGTATCGACAATTTTTTCAATTGGCGCGGCTTTGACGAAATGACGTTTCTCAGAGGTTTGAATGATAGAGCCTTGCGCGCCGCGTGTCACGCAGACGGTCGGGCGCAATCCGCTGAGCGCGTCAAGCGCCGTATCCAAACGATCTGTTTCATAAAGCGCAAGAAGCTCATCTTCATTGGCGAATAAAATATCAGTCTGCTGCTCGGAAAAACGGCGGAAGTCATCTCTATAGCGGCCAACGCAGAAACTATCGGAGAGCGTAAGCGCTGTTTGCCCGCCTGTGGCCTGCGCGATTTCGGCGGCGCGGTTGAAGGCCGCTTTTTGGTCATCACTGTCAAAGAGATAGCCTTCGAGATAAATCGTTTTCGCGCGCGCGATTTGCGCCTTTGAAATATCGGCCACACCAAATTCCACATTGGCCCCAAGGAAAGTGCTCATGGAACGCTCCCCATCTGGCGTTACCGCAATCATGCAGCGCGCGGAAGGGGTGCCGCTTTTTGTTTTCGCGGTTTGAAATTCTACGCCGACATCGCGGTAGCCTTGGACGAGGCGCTGGCCAATCTCGTCATTGCCAACTTTACTGACATAGCCCGCGCTCACGCCCAGGCTGGCGATACCGACCATTGTGTTGGCGGCGGACCCGCCCGCAATCTCGCGCAGCTCGCCTTGCGACTTTAACGCCGCGTTCAAAGACAGTGCCCGCGGCGCATCAACCAAAGTCATAGAGCCGCGTTCGATATTTTGCGCCGCGAGGAACGCATCATCGACGGGCGCAATAATGTCCATAATCGCATTGCCAATGCCCAATACGTCAATGTCTTTCGCCATGTTTTTCAGCCTTTAATTCAAAATTCAAATCGCGCAATAGCCCCTAAAACATTCGCGAGTAAACTACTATGACAAAAATCGCCCTTCTTATTTCAGACAATCTTTTACCCAACACAAAAGATACGCGAGAAGACGTTTTTGAGCTTACCGAAGAAGTTGGGAAACTCACGCCCGCTTTGGCGGCGCTGGGTATGGAGCTGGTCCAAGTGCGCTGGCGAGAGATTGAAGCCCGCGCCGCAGAATTTGACGCGATTTTACCTTTGCTGGTTTGGGATTATTTTGAAGGCAATGAAGAGGCGTTTCTGACCGCCATTGCCAAGGCGGAGGCTGTGACGCCCGTCTTTAATCCTTTTGAGATGCTACAGTGGAATGCGGATAAATCCTATTTAGATGATTTACATGGGCGCGGGGCTGACGTCATTCGGACCTTACCTGTCGACCGCGTCACGCCAAAAAATGTCGCGCGCGCCTTTGAGGAGCTAGACACAGATACGCTGGTTATAAAGCCAAAAATTGGCGGCGGCGCGTGGCGTCAGGTCTTGCATAAAAAGGGCGAGCCTTTCCCTGCAGCAGAAAGCCTTCCACCAGAGGGCGCGCTGATACAACCCTTCTTGCCAAGTGTTTTAGAGGAGGGCGAATATTCCTTCCTCTATTTCGGCGGCCGCTTTTCTCACGCGGTGCGCAAAACACCGAAGGCCGGCGATTACCGTATTCAATCGCTTTATGGGGGGGCTGAGGAAACTTACGTCCCAACACAGGCAGAACGTGACCATGCCCGGGCGATTTTGGACGTGCTTGATGACATCCCGCTTTATGCACGGGTGGATTTATTGCGCGGTCTCGACGGTAGTTTAAAGCTCATCGAGCTCGAATGTATCGAACCCTATCTCTATCTGCCCCACGCCAAAGGCGAAGGCGGAGAGAATGAAGGCGCGCAAAAATTTGCAAAAGCGCTGAAAGCGAAGTTGGAAAAAGTTAGGGCTTCGGCGGTTTGATTGTCGCTAACCCAACGCCCAAAAGTACCGAGCCGCAGGCAATCATAAAAGCTGTTGTCACGGGCTCAAAGACAAAGAGCGCTCCGCCAATCGCCGCGATGACGGGAACAGAGAGCTGCGAGATAGAGGCCGTTGTCACGCGCAAATCTTTGAGGACATAATACCAAAGCGCGTAACCCAAAGCCGACGTCACTATCCCTGACAAAAGCGCAAGCCCAATACCTGTGACACCAGGCTGTGCTTCGGGCAGAGTCCATAAAATTAGCGGGCTTGCGGCCAAAAGAAGTAAGGCGGCGCGGGAAAAATTGCCTGCCGTGCGCGCCACGGCGTCTCCGCTGCCTTTTCCCGCGATAGAATAAACACCCCAGCCAACCCCTGATAGAATCATCAGCGCAGCGCCGAAAGGCGACGGGGCGGCCGCGCTGGGCGCCATTAAATAAACCAAACCTCCCATAGCGAGCAAAAGTCCAAAAATCTGAAGGGCAGATAATCGCTCCCCGCGCGCGAAAGCCGCCACCAGCATAGTCAGCTGTACGCTGGCAAAAAGTAACAACGCGCCTGAGCCCGTTGCGAGTTTCAAATAGGCGAAAGAAAAGAACACGCCGTAAATACAGAGCGCGAGCGCGGCGACCCAGCGGCCTGCAGGCCAACTCACGGCGGGACGCGACAGGCAGAGTAAAACGCCCGCGCCCGAGACAAAGCGGATGAGCGAAAATCCCCACGGCCCGATATCGCCGCCGCTTAGCGCGAGGCGCGCGAGAACGGAATTGCCCGCAAAGGCAATCAGAACCAGCAAGGTCAAAAGGGTAAGGCGCATAAAGCCTCCTAACAATCTCACCTGTATTTTGACACCAGAAACTTACTAAAAACGGGAATGGGTTGGCGTAAGTTATGTTTTCTCAAAAGCTGGCCGCCCCGCGTGTGCGCAGGCCTTGATTTCTCCTAACTTTATCGCGATAGAGCCGACTTTATTCACTACATGACATCTAAAGGTTTTACATGATTCCGGGCCAAAATTTTAACGACCGCTTGAAAGCGCAAAAAGAGGCGAAACTCGCCATGCTTAAGCGCGCAAAGGAAAAAGAGCTGGATCCGGCAGAGAAAGCCCGCCTGATGGAAGAGCGCACAAAGCGCAATGCGGCCCGTGAAGCCCGCGAAGAAAAGCGCAAAGAAGAGCGTAAGCGTCAAGAAGCCGAAGCCGCTGCGTTGAAAGCAGAAGAAGCGCGTAAGAAACTTCTCGCTGTCGAAGCGCAAAAGAAAGCGCAAGAGGAATTAAAGAAAGCGCAAAAGGCCCGGCGTGACGCAAAATATGCTGCACGGAAAAATAAACGCCGCTAGGCTGACTTACAGTCTAAGAATAATATCAGGCCGAACGCGAGTTTGGCCTTTTTCTTTGTCTAAAAATTGAGGCCTAAAGCTTCCATCCCGTATGCAGCGCGGCGATGCCGGTGCTGAAATCTTGATAGCTTACTTTAGCAAAACCTGCCTCGCGTATCATTTCGGCAAATTGTTCTTGCTTTGGGAATTTGCGAATACTTTCGACAAGATATTGATAGCTATCGCGGTCCCCCGCCAGCACTTGCCCCAAGCGCGGAATGACGGCGAAACTATAGGCGTCATAAAAGGCGCGAATGAAATGGGCGGGCGGTGTTGAAAATTCGAGAATGGCGAGACGGCCGCCCGGTTTTAAGACGCGAAGAAATTCACGCAGCGCCGCCATACGGTCTGTGACATTTCGAATGCCAAATGAAATGGTAACGGCGTCAAATTGCCCGTCTTCAAAGGGCAACATTTCCGCATTTCCGCAAATACGGGTCAGGTCCATGTCGCCATCTTTTTGCGCATCAATTCCGGCCACCAACATTTGGTCATTAATATCGCAAATCACAGCCGAGGCGGGCGCGCCGCCGCGCCGCGCGCGGACGTCCTCTGCGGCGCGAATAAAACGGCGCGCAATATCGCCCGTCCCGCCCGCGACATCTAAGAGGCGTTCGCCGGGCTGCGGGTTCAGCCGCGTGATTGTCATATTTTTCCAAACGCGGTGAATCCCGACGCTCATGGCGTCATTCATCAAATCATAATTTGAGGCAACGGAATCAAAGACGCCTTTGACGCGGCCAATTTTCTCGGCCTCGGGGATAGTTTCAAAACCAAAATCAATTGTCTTGTCAGACATAACTATGTGGGTCCTGCCGTTTCGGGAGCCGCTCCGTTTATTCAGCCGCAGCCGGCATGCTCTTAGGCTGAACGGTGCGCGGCGGCAACATATTGTGACCTGTTGCGACGCCGCTGCTTTCGCAATCATATTCCGACCGATTTAGTCCTTTAAAAAAGGCAGCGTCTTCTTTGAAGGCCCCGACGAGATAATCAAAAACGGCGCGAATCCGTAAAGATCGTCTGAGGTCTTGATGGGCGACAAGATAGAGCGATTCCATGTGTACGATTTCAGGTAGGACGCGCACCAGTCCAAGATCGCGCTTAACCAATCCACACATAGGCAGAACCCCAATGCCATAACCATGCACCAAGGCTTGATCAAAGGCCCAGATAGAATTTGTATGAAAGGTCACTTGTTTGGGCTCAAAGGTCATCTTGCGGTTTTCATCCATCAACCACAGAGATTGCCCATCCATGATTTGCGCAATGACGCCGTCATGTTGGCTAAGCTCTTCGGGCGTCGCGGGAGTTCCGCGGCGCTCGAGGTAATCAGGCGAAGCAAAAAGGCCAAAGCCGACTTCGGCGACTTTTCGGCCAATCAATGAGTTTTGCTCACCGGGGCTCCGCCACCGCAGCGCGATATCCGCCTCGCGCTGTGCGAGATTAAAGCTTTGAAATCCAATCCCAATGTCCACAAGTACATCTGGATGTTCGCGGCGGAAATTTTGCATCACGCCGGGCAACCAACTTGTGCCGACGCCTTCTGTCGCTGACAGGCGCACAACGCCAGACAGCGAGTCTTCCAGCGTTGCCGAAGACCGGTCAATGGCGGACGCCTCGTCTTGCATGCGGCGAATATGGTCCAGCATAGACTGTCCAAAATTGGTGGGAACGAGCTGTCCATTCTCACGCTTTAAAAGCGACGTGCCGAAGTGATCTTCTAGGGCGCGTATGCGCCGCCCGACTGTGGGCTGGCTCATGCCAAGGGCACGGCCCGCCGCAGTTAGGGAGCCCGCTTCCGCGACGGCCAGGAATATAGGGTAATCGGACCAATTTTTCATACATATGTGTATATTCACCTGACCTATAATGTCAAATCCATACGTATTTGTTTGATTTTAGGTCTAAGCGCCCGCCTCAATCATGAAACTCAATCCTGCATGATCTGACAGGCGCTTTATTAGAGCTTCCGCCATGGCGGGCGCGGGGGTCATTACCCCGCCTGGACCTTTTACATCTTGCACTAATGTGAGCGCGGCTTCGGCAATCATTTTTGACGTCGAGCCATAGCCAGGGTCTTTATCCCCTTTAACCGCGCTAATCAGCCGCGTGCCATTGGGGGCATCGCCGACAAACATCACGTCATAAGAGCCTGTTTCCCGCTCTTCCTTGGACGGGCCTTCGCCGGGCTTAGGCGGATTATCGCCAAAAGCATTGGCTTTGGCCATGCCCTTGGCGAGCTGCTCGCCTTTTTCGCCCGGTCCCGTGAGGACCATTTCGCCATATTGAAACCCGCGGCCATATTTATAGCCTAACAGCGCATTGGAGCGGTGCACATTTTTGGTGTTGATGCTGGCCATAATAAAGGGTGTGGCCCAGCTGCCTAAATCGGCTTCTTCCAAGGGTTTGTGAATGGGCGGCTGCTCTGCGCCTTTTTCGGGCGATAATGTGAAGGGGTCTTTTAGCCATTCTAGAACTTCGGGCTGTTTCTGCACGCGTTTCATCGTTTCCATGAAACTTGCCGCCGTCCCGCCAGAGAAGGTCCCTTTCATACTGCGCACACGGCAGCGCACGCGCTCACACGGACCCCCGTGCGTATCGATGGCGTGTTGCTGCAAGTGATAGACGCCCAAATCAAAGGGAATAGAGTCGAAACCGCAGGACAGTACAATGCGCGCGCCTGATGTCTTCGCCGCCCCGTCGTAGCGCGCAATCATATCCTTCATCCAGGCAGGTTCTCCGCAGAGGTCGACATAATCCGTGCCGCCTTCCGCACATGCTTTCAAAAGCGGTTCGCCATAAAGCTGATAGGGCCCCACGGTCGTGATAATCGCTTTCGTCCGAGCGGCCATTTCGGCCAAACCTTCTGCGTCGTCGGAATTTGCAGTTAAAATGGCGACATTGCCGCCAATACCCATCTCGCCTGCGACGAGTTGGAGCTTTTCCGCATTCCGTCCTGCGATGGCCCATTTCAGGCCCGAGCCTGCATATTCGGCTTGCAGATATTCCGCAACGAGGCGTCCCGTAAATCCGGACGCGCCAAAAACAATAATATCAAATTCACGATTGGACATGGGCAGGCTTTCTAAAAAGAGGTGTCTCTACTTACGGCACAACGGGACCGACGGACCGTTCTAATAGACGATGCCAAAGCATTAAAACAGGAGAGCCAAGTTCTAAGCCCATGCCAACCATAGCGTTTGGCGGTGGCGTGCCGACTTGTATAAAGCTGAGTAAGCGCGCCAAACCGCCTATGAAAATCGCGAGAATAAGCAGGCGCAAGACCGTCCCGCGCGTATCAATATCGCCCAAAACATACCAAATGCCAAAAAACAGCGAGAGGTAATAGCCGCTGAGGTATCGATACTGATTATCAAGCCCTGCGCTGACGGCGACGCCTTCATTATTACTGACGGCTCCGCCAAATATGCCCGTGACCGCAAAATAAAGCGGTATCAGAGACAGAACCATAAGGACGATTTTAAAAGATATACGCATGTGACTCCCCCAATTATTTTTACCCTTATCCGCGCAAAGCAAAGGGGCTGCAAGCTTTTGTGGTGAATGGGCGAAAGCGGATAATTGAATGCCGCCCTTAAGGAAGCGGGGGATAGGGCCGCCGCGCTAAATCCGTTTCATGCAGGCTCGTGACATATAAATAGCCGTCATGGACTATTGCGCCCGTCGCATCATGATAGGCCCCTGCTGGATCTTGGAAACTCCTCAGTACCCGTCCTTTGGAATCGAGCTGAACAATATGCCCATAATGCTCCGCCTTTGGCCTTAAGGCCGGCGGCAGGCGCATCGCTAGCTTTCGCATGGCAGGTTTTCCGGCATTCTCATCCAGCCACTCCGACCGCGGGGAGATAATCCCTAAAAAATAGCTGGGTTCGCCCGTGGGCAGGGCAGGGCCCGGATTTATATTATCGGGAAAGCCTGGCAGATTATTAATCCAATCCGTCATACGGCCTGTTTCGGGGTCAATCTTTAGGGTGCGATACCGCCCCGTTTCATTGACCAAAACACTGCCATCGGGATGCATGGCAACGCCATTAGGAAAGACGAGGCCGCCCGCGATGGTGCGGGTTTGGCGCGTGCGCATATCATAGGCCAACAGACGGCCCGTGCCTTGGCTTTCCATAATTTCTAATAGCGAGGCCTGCATCGTCGTGCCATTATCTGCCGCGCCAAATTTCGTCGACGCATCGGAAAAATAGATCACGCCATTATCAGCAATGTCCAAATCATCGGCATACTCAATAGGTGTACCATCGACCTCATCGCTTAGGGTTTTCAGCTGGCCGCCTTCCGTCAGGGAAAGCAGGCCCTTATGCGCATCGGCAATATATAGAACGCCGTCATAGGCTTCGATGCCGAGCGGCACGCCGCCCGTATTGGCAACGACCTCGACGGATTTTGTGATGGGATTTATGCGTGTGATATCGCCTTTTTGCGAGGTCGCATAAATCATGCCATTCATTTGCGCCGCGTCTTCGGGGCCGATGGACGTTCCGACGGAAATACGCTCTAAATTCGCTAAGTCAGTATTCGGCGAAAAATCTCCGACAAAGCCTGCATTTTGCGGCGCGTCCCACACCACGGGTGCGATGGGTACGGGCGCAAAGCCGAGATAGCCAATCAGGCCCGCCAGGGGCAAGCCAATGCCGAGGAGAATTTTCTTCATAATTTACCTGTTCTAATTTGCCCTATTGCGACGGTTCTCAATTAAATCATTGACGACGCTTGGGTCAGACAGGGTTGAGGTATCGCCGAGCGTATCGAAATTATCCTCTGCAATTTTGCGCAAAATACGGCGCATAATTTTCCCAGAGCGGGTTTTGGGCAGGCCTGGCGCAAATTGAATATGGTCGGGACTGGCAATGGGCCCAATTTCTGCGCGCACATGTTTGACCAAATCTTGGCGCAATGCGTCATCATCAGCGCTGCCGGGGATGGTGGTGACATAGGCGTAAATGCCTTGGCCCTTAATATCATGCGGATAGCCAACCACGGCGGCTTCCGCCACGGCAGGGTGAGAGCCCAGCGCACTTTCGACCTCGGCAGTGCCCATACGGTGACCCGACACATTAATCACGTCATCTACGCGGCCCGTAATCCAATAAAAGCCATCTTCATCGCGGCGGCAGCCATCACCTGTGAAATAATTCCCCGGATAGGCGCTGAAATAGGTATCAATAAAGCGCTGATGGTCGCCGTAGACGGTCCGCATCTGCCCCGGCCAGCTGCCTTTAATGATGAGATTGCCTTCCGTCGCGCCGTCCAGCTCTTTGCCCTCCGCATCAACGAGCGCAGGCTCAATGCCGTAAAACGGCAGGCTCGCGCTGCCGGGTTTCATGGGCGTCGCGCCCGGCAGCGGAACAATCATCGCCCCGCCTGTTTCCGTTTGCCACCATGTATCGACAATGGGACAGCGGCTCTCGCCTACGACCGTGAAATACCACTGCCAGGCTTCGGGGTTAATGGGCTCGCCGACTGTCCCTAAAAGACGAAGACTCTTGCGCGATGTCGCTTTCACGGGTCCGTCGCCTTCGCGCATCAGCGCGCGAATAGCGGTTGGGGCTGTGTAGAATAATGAGACTTTATGCTTGTCGCAGACTTGCCAGAAACGCGACGCATCAGGATAGGTCGGGACGCCTTCGAACATCAGGGTCGTCGCGCCATTAGCCAGCGGGCCATAGACAATATATGTATGGCCCGTGACCCAGCCCACATCAGCACTACACCAATAAACGTCCTCTTCTTTCAGGTCGAATACGGCGTCATGGGTCAAGCTTGCCCAGACAAGATAGCCGCCTGTTGTATGCAGCACGCCCTTGGGTTTCCCCGTTGAGCCAGAGGTATATAAAATAAAGAGCGGGTCTTCGGCGCTCATGGGCTCTGGCGGGCAGTCATCCCCGACACGCATCAACGCCTCATGTAACCAAATATCGCGGGTCTCGTCCCAACCCACTTTTGCGCCTGTGCGCTGTACGCAGAGAACCGTTTTCACGGGCTTGCCCGCTTTGGCTGCAATCTCACAGGCCGCGTCGCAATTCACTTTTAGTGGCACGCGTTTCGTCCCGCGCAGGCCTTCATCGGCGGTGATAACAAAGTCACTATCGCAATCCGTAATGCGGCCCGCCAAAGCCTCTGGCGAAAATCCGCCAAACACGACGGAATGCACCGCGCCGATGCGTGCGCAGGCTAGCATCGCAAAAGCGGCCTCGGGTATCATCGGCATATAAATTGTCACGCGGTCGCCTTTTTTGACGCCCCGTGATTTCATGACATTGGCAAAGCGGCAGACATAAAGATGCAGCTCTTTATAGGTCAGTGTTAACGACTCGCTCGGGTCATCGCCTTCCCAAATAATCGCGGCTTTATC
>CALLBD010000113.1 GCA_938001915.1 uncultured Caulobacterales bacterium
ACCTGATGCTGCGAAGGACGCTGCCCATTGGGTCCGTATAAATTGACGGTTAAGCTAGAGACCGCGTGCACCAATACTGTTGGCGAAATGGTCTGCTTTCCCGTCCAATGGATATGGGGAAAGCGCGCTAATATCTTTTGAAAAGACAGCCGCAATTGCATCTGTGCAATTCTACTGCCGAGGCATTTATGCACGCCGTGACCAAAGGCCAGATGCTTGTCCACATTATCACGCAGCATATTGAAACGGTCAGGGTCAGGGAAAATATCGGGGTCGCGATTGGCCGCGCCGTACCACATCACCACCTTTTCATCCCGTGCAATTTTTTGCCCGTTTAGCTCAGTATCTTCCAAGGCCGTGCGGCTCATATATTGAACAGGTGATACCATCCGTAAGGATTCTTGGATCATTTTGGGGATTAGGCTGGGCTCATTTATGACCATTTGGCGTTGGTCCTCAAACTCCGTCAGTAACCTGACAGTTCCCGACAATGAATTCCGAGAGGTATCATTCCCCGCGAAAATAATGAGCAGCCACGACCCGTCCAAATATTCTTGCGGCAAGTCTTCGCCGCCTAATTGCGACTGCGCAATAACGGTCAGCAAATCTTCACGCGGATTTGCCCTGCGGTCCGCCATGACCGCTTCGCCATAGGCAAACATATCCTTCACTGCCTTGGAGAACTTCCAAGGGAACAGGGGATTTCTCAATAGCATTCGTTTGGGATTGGCAACAAATTTCTCCGCCAGCTCGAGATAATGCATCCAATATATGATTTTTGGACGGTCCACCTCGTCCACCCCCAACATCTCACATAGGGTGAACATCGGGACTTCTTCAGAGAAGAGTTTCACAAAATCAATTTCTGGGCCCTGCCGCTCGGCTTCATCCAACAAGGCATCTATCTTGGCACTCACCCGCTCGCGAATTTTTGCGACATAGGCGGGAATGAAAAAATCTTTCTGCTGTATGCGCATTTCCATATGGCGCGGCGCATCCATATTAATCAAACAGTTCAAGGAGGCTGGAACTAATTTATCACCCGGCCATTTCTTCCGTGGCGGCACACCCAAAAAAATACCGCCGCGTTCGGATGAAAAAACCTTCGGCGCGAGCTCAACAGTTTTTATATCGGCATAACGTGTAACGGACCAAAAGCCGGACATGGGCTTTCGCATAGTGGACCACATAATCGGCGCATTTTCGCGCATTTTCTTATAGAAATCATAGGGCTGCCCCTGTGTCCACGCATTAGGATTGCTGAGATCATAGTCCTTTAAAATGCGATAGACGGGCGAATAGTCGGGGGCCTTTTTACCCGTATCAAATAAGATGTTATCACTAACCAGTTCCATCATTGCTCCAATGTTGAACCATTAAACTCATAGTTTTGGAAAGCTGAATGTCCAACCCTTTTGCCTATTTTAACCGCATTCTATAACGCCAAAAATGCATAGTATAAATAATCTCAGAGGATTAGGAGCCGCTTTGAACCCGCAACGCTACTGGTATAAACGGGTCAAAACCCGTTTTAGTTATTCCATTAAACCTGTTGGAAGATTTGGCATGAGCATTTTTCTAGCAAATTTTTTTGCTCTCCTTCTATCTGTATTCTGGATGCCCCATTCCAAGCTGGGCTTAGCTCTATTCTTTCTCTCGCTAACATTTTATATATACTCAATTGTCAAAAAAACGGACTACACAAGCCCATGAAAAACCTCCGCACTGAATCAGACTCCTTTGGTGAGCTGACCGTTCCAGCCGATAAATATTATGGGGCGCAGACCGCACGCTCGCTCATCAACTTCCCGATTGGGATTGAGACGATGCCGCCTGCCCTCATCCGTGCGCTAGGGATTATCAAACGCTCTGCCGCGATTGCGAACCATAAGGCCGACAACCTCGACGCCAAGACAAAAGACGCAATTGTCCAAGCCGCCAGCGATGTTGCGGAAGGCAAGCTCGACGACAATTTCCCGCTCTCCGTTTGGCAGACGGGGTCAGGCACGCAGTCCAATATGAACACGAATGAGGTTGTCTCGAACAAAGCAATCGAAATTCTCGGCGGCGTTGTCGGTT
Source organism: uncultured Caulobacterales bacterium (assembly GCA_938001915.1). Taxonomy (GTDB): domain Bacteria; phylum Pseudomonadota; class Alphaproteobacteria; order Caulobacterales; family Maricaulaceae; genus Litorimonas. The sequence continues at coordinate 2,080 of CALLBD010000113.1, forward strand.
CCAAAGACCCTGTGCACCCCAATGACCATGTGAACCGCAGCCAGTCATCCAATGACACATTCCCGACGGCGATGCATATTTCGGCCGCAGAGCAGATCACCCACAACCTGCTCCCGCAGCTCCAAGTCCTGCGCAATGCGCTGAATGACAAAGCGGAAGGGTTCGCCAAGATTATCAAAATTGGCCGTACCCACACACAAGACGCCACACCCGTTACGCTCGGCCAAGAATTCTCTGGCTATGTCGCGCAGCTGGACCTCGGCATTGCCCGTGTCAAACGCGGGCTTGAGGAGCTTTACCCCCTCGCCCAAGGCGGCACAGCCGTGGGCACGGGCCTGAACGCCAAGCCAGGTTTCGCGGAAAGTTTCGCCGAAGAAGTCGCCAATTATACGGGCCTGCCTTTCGTCACAGCGCCAAATAAATTCGAAGCGCTTGCGGCACATGACGCTTTTGTTTCGGCGCACGGCGCGATTAACACGGTCGCGGTCAGCCTATTGAAAATTGCAAATGATATTCGTTTCCTCGCCTCTGGCCCGCGTTCCGGCCTCGGTGAAATCTCTCTGCCCGCCAATGAGCCAGGCAGCTCCATCATGCCGGGCAAGGTCAACCCAACACAGTGCGAGGCCCTTACTATGGTCTGCGCGCAAGTTATGGGCAACAACACAACAATGTCCGTCGCAGGTAGCCAAGGCCATTTCGAGCTCAACGTCTATAAGCCCGTCATGGCCTATAATATGCTGCAATCCATCACATTGCTGGCCGATAGCTCTCGCAGCTTTGCGGATAAATGCGTTGTGGGCATTACGGCGAATGAAGACCGTATTGCCGACCTCATGGGCCGCTCACTCATGCTCGTCACCGCGCTCGCGCCGACCATTGGTTATGATAATGCGACAAAGGTTGCAAAGACCGCACATAAGAATGGCACAACATTGCGCGAAGAAGCTGTCGCGCTCGGTTTCGTAACCGAAGACGAGTTCGACACCGTTGTCCGTCCAGAGCTTATGATTGCACCGCGCTAGATAGATGGCCGACGACAATGTCATAAAATTTGGCAAAGCGAAGAAATCCCTCGCGCGCAAAGCTAAGTCCAAGAAATCGGCCGAGAACCGTGCGCGTTTTGGATTGAACAAGGCGGAGAAAAATAAACGCGCCGAGCTGACGAAGAAAATGCAAGCAAAGCTCGATGCGCATAAGCGTGACAAACCTACAGACCCCGAATGAAAAAGCGTTCCATCTCGCTCTATGGTCACCAAACCAGTGTCGCCCTAGAGGCCGAGTTCTGGGCCGTGATTGATGCCGCCGTGAAAGAAAGCGGACAAAGCTTCGCCAGTTTCATCCGCGCCCGAGATGACGAACGCATGGAAGGCGGTCCAACGCGCAACCTCGCATCTTATTTGCGGGTGTGGTGTTTGGGCTATGTGAAGGCGGACCCTTAGTCCCTACTCTACTATCCCCTTCAAAATTTCAAAATCCGCGAAGCGCGCTTTTTCTTCTTCTGCGCGCAGGCTGTCTTTGTCCTTCAGCGAGCGGTAAATGCCCCATTTGGGGCGAGAGAAATCAAGGCCGTTTTCGCCGCGCCACATATCGATGCCTGATTTTTCAAAATCAATTAGGGTCTCGCCCGTCTCAATATTGGTAGCTTTTACAACAAGTTGACCTGCATCAGCGAATGTCGCCTGCACAAGAAACTCGACCCACTGCCCCGTGAATTGGCCCATGTCTGTCGTCACCAGCTTAGTGTGCTTAGGACGGCGGCGGCCTTCAAGCAGGCTGGGGGAATGACGGAGTTGAAATTCATCCGTGCCATCGCCTTTATCCACCGCCGTAAAGGTCACGACGGGATATGTATCGCTATCTTTTGAGTGCGACCATTTGCTAAGGTTCTTGGCTTTGATTTGAAAGAAATGGGTAAAGCTTTTCGAAAATTCAAAGCCCTCATCGATTTTGAATTTCCACCGATATTGCACTGTGTCGCCCTTAAAGGCTTTCAGGCGCCTCTTGGAGCCCTCATAGGTTTTGATTTCATTGCGCTGCCTATCCGTGGTGTCCTTATCGCGGTCTTTATCCACGTCACGGTGAGAGAGGAAAACGAAATGCGGGCCGACCACATCATCCGTGTCTTCGGTGATATGCGGCGCGGCGCGGTGATTGGGTTTATAGAGATCGGGCGATTCTATCGCCTTATCCCCAAAGGCTTTCTTTATCAGTTTATAGGCCGACTTACCCTCATCTGGCCCATCTGCCGTCAGGGTCACGCGCTTCTTTTCAACGAATGTTTGCGCGGCGGCTGGCAGGGACGCCGACATAAGGCCAAAGGCGAGACAAGACACGCCAAGGGCACGGAATGAAAAGACATGTTTTTGAGTCATGGGGAAATTTAGGCGCGCTTCACTGCCTATGTCAAATAACGCTGGGATGAACATCTGCCAGCCTCTCTTAGAGCGCGCGCTTCAACGCCTCTATCAAACGGTCAATATCTTTGTCGCTCGTATAGAGATGTGGCGTGACGCGTAGGGCTGGGCCTCGCGCGGAGACATAAATATGCTGATCCGCGAGGGTTTGGAGAAGACCCTCTGGCAAGCTTGTCTGCTTTACTCCATCCACGCGTAGACCCAAATAATGCGGTGCGCGAATTTTGGCAGCGCGCAAGCCTAGGGGTTCAAGTTCAGACTCTAATTGTTTGGTTTTTAACAATAACGTCTCCGCAATCGACTCCACACCCCAGTCCAAAATCTGCCGCAGCGCCGCCCACGCCCCGCGCATTTGCGCCGGGTTGGACTTCTCGCCCATATCAAAGCGCACCGCCCCTGATTGATAGTCGCTCTGATAGCGCGTTAATCCGCCAAAATCTTCGCTGCCCGCACGGTTAATCCAATTCTCCTCCAACGGCCGCCCGCCGTGCCATTTTGGGTCCACATATAAAAACCCGCAAGAATATGGTCCCAGCAACCATTTATAGGTCGCCGCTACCGCAAAGTCGGGACGAACGACGCTCGCGTCAAAAACCTGCGCGCCGAGCGATTGCGTCAAATCCAAAACAAGCGCCCCGCCCTCCGCATCCAGCGCTTCACGTATAGCCAATAAATCCAATGTCGCCCCTGTCGACCAATGGGTGTGCGGCACGGCCACCACAGCCGTTTTTGCGTCCATCGCGGAGAGAACAACCCGCGTCCAATCATCATCTTTGGGGATGGGCAGGATACGCACCTGCGCGCCTACCTCTGCGGCCTTGGCTTGCCACGGATAAATGTGACTTGGGAATTGATTTTCCAGCACAAGAATATTTTGCCCTGCCCGCAGTGGTAAATTATTTGCCGCCGTCTGAATGCCGTAACTCGCGGACGGCACTATCGCGATATTCTGGGGCGCAGTCCCAAAGACCTGCGCGGCCAATCCGCGTGCAATCTCCACATCCGTGAAAAATTGCTCCGCCTTATAGTTCCAGGGCGAGACTTTCTCCTGAAGACCCGATTCCATCGCGCTCACGACCGAATGCATCAACGGCGACATATAGGCCGTGTTGAGATAGGCATGGCTCTCGGGGATAGAAAAGAGATGACGTTGGTTTGGGATAGGCATGCCCTAGGCCTAGATGATTAAATCGGATTTTCAACTTAATCCTCAATTCGCGTCGCCCCCCTGCGAGAAAATTTCACACAGTTTCAACCGCTTATAATTTTCTCAAAAAGAAGCATCGAAAAATGGGCAACCTTCGCCCAATTTTCGATTCCCAAACAAACAGAATTGCACGATGCAGAAAGGCGTCGCCGCGTGGGGCTTTCTGACAATTGGTGCATTTCCTGTTTGCAGGAATTGCACGGATTGGGAAGGCTCGAAAACTTATTATTTAACGCTGGTTTGCACCAGAGCCTGACCACCCGCGCGGACACCCCGTATCATTCGATACAAATAAAACTAAGAGATACAGGAGGCGATATGCCCCGAGGATGACCCAGCAACAGGGCGCAACGCAGAGCGATAAACGCCTTGCGATATGAGCAAATGTGCCATGCCGCCATAGCTGCGCGCCGCGCCCATCATGCGCGGGAATACGCTTTGGCGCTGCGTAAAGCCACGCCCGATTGGGTGGAGCTAGACGCGCAAGTGAAACAGGTCCAATTAGAGGCGGAAATGGACGCCATGGAAGCGGCCATAGACGCGCGCCGCCCGCAAATTCCTGTGTTAAATTTTGACCTCATGCCAGGGTTTAACGCGCCCAAAAGAGACCTTGAGCTAGACCCTGAGCTAGATAAGGTCGCATCAGCCAATGAAAACAAACCACCCCGCCCCAACCCAAAAGGCTGGACCTATCCCGGAACCCTAGACGACCGCGACCCCGCAGATGATTGGCGAAATTGGGAGTGAGGGCAAAAAATCGGACTTAAATTACCGGCCGCTTTCCATACGTATTTGATTTTTTTTAAGCCAAAGCAGCGCTAAAAATAAGATAAATGTCCCAACTAAAAGCGCGACTTTGATATTGAAAACTTGAAAATTCAAAAACAACAAAACGTATAGGACAAAATGGCTAGACATTACCCAGACACCCCACCGTTTATTTAAAAGCACCCCAACTGTTCCGACCAAAAGGGCAACACCCATTAGAATGATATAGCTGATATATCCCTCGGGGCTGAAGGGTATTATCGCAGACACTGAGGGGTTGTTCATGAAAGCCTTTACTTTATCTGCCCCATCTTGAACTCCAAAATGGTCACTATCACCCATCAAAGCCTTTAAAATCATTCCGCCTCCAGCAACCCTAATCAGGCCGTACAGAAGAAAAAATCCACCCAAAATCCAAATCAATAATTTCCTTATGATATTCATAAAACTCCCCTCCCTACAGATTATTATTGATTGTCAATAAATATTCTGCTAAATAAGTCAATAAAATTATTGTTTATCAATAAATATTGAGATTTCCGACGAACTTGGGACGTTATCAACTCGTGATACGGGTACGACGCAATCGAAACCTTATTGGCGGGCACACGCTATTCTCCATAAACACTAGCCCTAACCGATAGTCTCAAATATGACCTATCAGCGCCCACCCTTGATTTGGACATGTGATGAGAAATTTTGCCCTCGAAACTTATTTCTCAAAATGGGAGTTTAGTGCGCGGCATCACATGACGGCATCGGATGCGCAGAGTCTCTCTGTCGGCGAGTTGTTGGATTTGGCGGCCCTGCCACGCGACACCCTCGCCGATTTGCATTTGGGCTATACCGAGACATGGGGCGCGCCCGATTTACGGCAGGCCATATCAGAGACCTATGAGACCCTGAGCCCCGAAAACATCCTCTGTTTTGCAGGCGCCGAGGAAGGCGTTTACGCCGCCATGCGCGTGCTCCTCAGCGCGGAGGATCATGCCATTGTTATCGTCCCCAATTACCAAGCCGCAGAAACTCTGCCGCTCGAGATTTGTGAGGTCACGGGCGTTGGGTTGAACCCCGATGAAAATTGGCATTTGGATTTGAGCGATATTCGCCGTGCCATTCGCCCCAATACAAAACTAATTTCCGTCTGTTTCCCCAATAATCCAACGGGACATATCATCCCCAAAGACGACTATGCGGAGCTCATCAATATCTGCCGCGCGCATGACCTCTACCTCTTTAGTGACGAAGTCTATCGCGGCGTCGAATTAGACGCAGGCAAACGCATCACCCAAGCGGCGGACGCCTATGAGAAAGGCCTGTCTTTGAATGTCATGTCCAAAGCCTACGGGTTGCCGGGTCTGCGGGTGGGATGGATTGCCTCTCAGGATAAGGCGGTTTTGGACGCGCTTGAGAAATATAAGCATTATCTCTCGATTTGTAATTCCGCGCCGAGCGAGCGCCTCGCCGTGATTGCCCTAGGGGTACGGGAAAAATTGCTTGAACGTAGCCGTGGTTTGATGCGGGAAAATGTGAAAAAGCTCGATGCGTTTTTTGGGGACTATCCCGATATTTTCGACTGGCACCATCCCGATGGCAGTTGCATCGGCTTTCCGCGTTTCAAGGGGCGCGGCGGGGTCGAAAGTTTCTGCAAAGAATTGGTCGAGCAAGAGGGCGTGCTTTTACTGCCCGCTTCCCTCTATCACTCCGAACTCATGAGCGCGCCCACTGACCGTTTTCGCATCGGCTTTGGCCGCGCCAATATGGATGAAGGGCTGGCGGCGTTTCGCACCTTCATGGACCGCAAGCACAATGAACTCGCGCCGTGACGTCAGTCAGACGGTTCAAAGAAAAAGACGCGCCACAAATTGCGAGTCTATTCAAACGCTCCGTTTTGGAATTAGGCCCCCGCTTTTATTCTCAAGAGCAGGTCGAGGCGTGGGCGGCGCGCGGGCCA
>CALLBD010000114.1 GCA_938001915.1 uncultured Caulobacterales bacterium
GCGCGCCGTTATTGAAACTGTGTCGAAAAAATCAGCGGCGCTGGTGGTGCAGGAGCAATTGCGAGGTCCCGCGCCCACGTCCGATGTGACGCTGCTCTTCGCGCCCGTCCGAAAACACCGCACCGCCTTTATCATCGAAAAAGGCACAGAGCTGGGCGTTCGGAGCTTTCAACCCGTCCTCACCGCCCGCACGCAATTTCCGCGCCTCAATGTTGAGAAAGCTTGCCTGCAAGCCATTGAAGCTGCCGAGCAAACAGAACGGCTCGATGTGCCAGAAATAAATCCCGCGCGCCCGTTTTTGGACGTCCTGAGCGACTGGGGCGACACGCCGATATTATTCGCCGATGAAGCGGGGGAGGCCGAGCCCGCGCGGGACGCCTGCGCCAAACTCTCCGCACCCCTCGCTATTCTCATCGGCCCCGAAGGCGGCTTTACGGAGGCGGAGCGAGAAGAATTGAGAGGGATGAAAAACGTCCACCCCGTCACGCTCGGCCCAAGGATATTGCGCGCGGATACGGCGGCAGTGGCGCTGCTATCGGTTTGGCAAAGCGTTATGGGGGATTGGTGATGGGTTTATCGGCAACATGTCAATGCGGCGCTGTGCAAGTTGCCCTCGAAAACGCGCCAGAGTTTATTAATGATTGTAACTGCTCGCTTTGCTCACGAGCCAAAGCCAATTGGGGTTATTTCAATCCATCCAAGGTCACAGTCAATGGAGTGACGTCAATCTATGTGCGGCCCGACAGAGAGACGCCAGCTGTCGAAATTCATGCTTGTCAAAGCTGTAATATCACAACTCATTGGGTGCTGACGCATGCTTATCAGGAGCAACATGGCGGTAATCCGCAAATGGGGGTCAATATGTTTTTATTTCCCCAAGAGGATTTACCTGGAGTTGAAATACGTTTCCCCGACGGCGCAGCTTGGTCGGGCGAGGGACCTTATAGGTTTCGGCGGGACAGCTATGTTATAGGACTTGTTGATGAGAGCTGAATATGGGGTGTTCTTTTTTCCATCATCACAAGACTTGTTCTTGTGATCTACCTGTAGTTATTTTTGGATTGCAAGAACGGGGTCTTGCAATGACGGGATGTTGGTCTGGCTAAAAACATAATCCCGCTTTCCTTCCTCTTATACCTCCCATGCAACCGCTGTTTCAAAAAACAGTCCTCACATTACCAGCTGAATTCGGTTTGCGGCGCTAAAAAAATTCATATCGAAAAAACCGTTATACCCGAACGGGTTACCCGTTCGGCGCATCTCTGAAAAATGTCTCCCAGTCATTTTTCGGGCGAGATACGTCCACGTTTTCTTATTTACCCCTATCTTTAAACTCGTTCTTTCGGACATGGGACAAGATAGACGCGTTATCTATTCTGTATCGAAAGACGGTGTGTCTAGGTGAGGTGGGTAACGCTATGTCATCGGGGCCGGAGAGCGAGAGCTGCACCTCCTGAAACGGGGGCAATCCAGTACGGCCGTTTTCCGTGAGCACCGCCGCGCGGGGTAACTCGTGTAAACACAGATGAAAGACCTAACCTTGGCAAGCCATCACGGTTTGTGCCGCGCGGACAGTCCTAATCACATGCATTTCGGCAGAGCCCTAGATGGTCTGCGGGTGTTTTCGCGTGGGATATCGGGAGTGAGGCTTTAAATCCCGTTCACTCATGTCGGAATACGGAGCGCGATAGTTACACTGGAGCCGACGCCAATATCTTCGGATAGGCGGACAGATTTCTTTATGGGGAGTATATATGCGCTGCGCGCTTTCGAGGGAAAAATGGAGGTTTTCCACGCCGTCTCGCCAATCTGCGCTTCGACTTTTACGGAGCGAAACCCGCGCGCGAGATGTTGGGTGAAGGCCTTAATGTCTTCGGACATTTCCACGGGAAGGGCCACAAAATGCCACGCCCCTTTTTCGGCCTGCCATAGCCAAATTTCGCTAGTGAAGGAAAAGCCGAGATCAATCATGGGATAGGCTTAGAGAAAAATCTATTAAACGTCGCTTATATATTGAAAAAATGGACCTTGAAGCGCGTGCTATTCCCGCACACATAGTTTTTATGAGCGTCACGAAATTTAAAAATATAAAACCGCTTCCCCCGCGCTTGCCTGCGACGCAATTTTGGGGGCTTTGTTTTATTGTTTATTTGGTGTTGCAAGTGCCTATTGCGCGCATTCCGATTATGTTCCTTTCGACTTGGGCGCATGAACTTGGCCATGGATTAGGCGCAATATTTACGGGCGGGCGTTTTTCCGAGCTCACCGTTTTCCCGAATTTTTCGGGTCTCGCGCAGACGGCCACGTCAAATGATTTTCAGCGCGTGATGGTTATTCTCTTGGGGCTTTTGGGGCCGAGCCTTTTAGGCGTTTTGATGATTGTGCTAACGCGGGCGCTGAATTGGTACCGCGTCGCGATTGTGGTTTTGGCGGTCCTCCTTGCTATCTCCCAAATTTGGGCGGCGGATAGTTTTACGCGCACAACCCTTGCTGTTGGCATGATTGTCTTGGCGTTGATTGCTTGGAAAGTGCCTAACCAAGCTGTGCTCTATGTCTCGCATATTTTGGCCATTGCCTTGTGCCTAAACGCGCTTACGGGGTTTGGGTATTTCTTTATCGGTAGTGGCCAAGTTGGAGGGTCCGTCTATCAATCAGACACAGCGGTCATGGCCGATATTTTATTTGGACCCTATTGGTTTTGGGGCGGTATTATCGCCGCGCTCTCGATTATAATTTTATTTTTGGGCGTTGTGCTGTCCGATAAATGGGCGCGCAAGAAAGACGACAAACTACCGTCTTCGCGCTTTGGGTAGGGCGATTATTTCTCTTTAGGGCTACCAAAAAACTTTCGCCAAAAACCACGGGCTTTCTCGCTGCCTTCGCCGACGCTTTCGCTAACTTCGCGGGCGGCGTCTCCAAGCGAGTCTCCGACTTTGTCTAAGGTCGGGTCAATGCGCTTGGCTTTCCACGCGCGGATTTTACGCCAGAGCAGGAACCAAATTAAAAGCAGCAATCCAATAAAGACGATATTGAACCAAGGAATCAATCTTACATCGGGTCCTGCCACGCGTTTCATCGAGGTTGCGTTGGGGAAAATCGAGAACATTTTTATTCGCCACCCATAATGCCGAACGGCGACCCATTGGTCGCGCTCCTGCGCTAAATCAATAGCGCGGGTTGCCACATCAGAACTGTCAAATTTGAAATAAAAGGGAAAGCCAAATCCCGTATCTTCATTGCGATACACAATGGTCTTTCCATTTGGGCGCACAGCATAGATTTGGCGGACATCGCGCGTGCCGCCTTCATTTGTCCCTATGTCTGCCTTATCCCAAAACGGCTTGTCACTTTCGATATCAAAACGTTTTACCTCTGTGCCGACAACTCGGACGATATCCCTATCCGGTAGAAAATAATTTAGAAGAACAGCCCCAATAAAAAATAATAAAATCGCAGGGATATGTCTTAAAATACGCATTATCTTTCTCCTTAACCGTATTGGGCCAAATACATCAGCAGCATCATGACCGCGCCCGGAATTATATATACCCCGAGAATAAGTTTCGGCTTATAGGACCGCGCATAGCGTTTCATCCCGCGGGCAATAAACACGTCTTTTTCTTCGCTCATCTGACGAAGTTCCGATTGCGTTTTATATTCGGCCTCTAATAGCGAGCGATGTTTGACGCGGGC
>CALLBD010000115.1 GCA_938001915.1 uncultured Caulobacterales bacterium
AATTGTCACGCGGTCGCCTTTTTTGACGCCCCGTGATTTCATGACATTGGCAAAGCGGCAGACATAAAGATGCAGCTCTTTATAGGTCAGTGTTAACGACTCGCTCGGGTCATCGCCTTCCCAAATAATCGCGGCTTTATCCCCGCGGGTGTCTAAATGGCGGTCCAAACAATTTTCGGTCACATTCAAAACGCCGTCCGCATACCAGCGCACATATAAATCCGCTTTGTTCCAAGATACATCTTTGATGTTTGTCGGGGCTTTCATCCAATTCAGGCGGCCTGCCTGCTCACCCCAAAAACCAACAGGGTCTTTGACCGAAAGCGCATAGGTCTCGCGGTAGGTTTCGGGCGTTAGATTGGCCTTTGCAGCAAATGCGGCAGGGACAGGGTGGACGGTATCAGACATTTTTATCCTGAGAGCTTCAGCGGTTGGGCGTTTGGAGTATAGGGATGCTAAGATATGGGGCAGGCGTCAAGAGCCCTGCATTTAAATCAATCAATTAAGTCGCAAACCGTCGTCCGCGCGGCAGGCGGTCACGCAGCTCAGTCGCCAAATCGACATCCGCAGGCACAAGGTCTAGTTCCATGATTTTGTCGGGCCATATCCATTTTGTGGCTTGGCCTTCTTTGGCGCGCAAAAATCCGTCCCATTGGCGGCACAGGAATAGCGGCATGACGAGGTGAAATTCGGGATATGCAAAGCTCGCGAATGAGAAAGGCTGGAGACAGCTCTCGCAGGGTTCCACATTTAGCTCTTCAAATAGCTCACGGCGCACGGCTTGCTCGGGCGTTTCGCCCGCTTCGACCTTGCCTCCCGGAAACTCCCAATGCCCCGCATGATCTTTCCCCGCAGGCCGCTGCGCCATAAGCACGCGGCCATCTGCGTCAATCAAAGCGCAAGCGGCGACGAGTAGCGTTTTCTTAGGATCGGTAGTCGGCATTGATGTCGATGTAACTATGAGTGAGATCGCAGGTATAAACAGTCGCCTCGCCGTCCCCGAGGCCTAGGTCAACGCGGATGGTGATTTCATCCTGTTTCATATAGGCCGCACCGTCTGCTTCTGTGTAACTCTCGGCAGGTTGTCCGCCCTCAGCCAGCACATGCGGGCCGACCCAGATTGAGAGCGTATCTCTATCGGCGGGCTCACCCGCTTTCCCGACGGCCATAACAATACGGCCCCAATTGGCATCTTCACCTGCAATGGCGGTTTTGACGAGCGGCGAATTGGCAATGCTCATACCCACGCGGTGGGCAGAGGCGTCAGAGACCGCGCCTGTGACTTTGACCGTGACAAATTTGGAAATGCCTTCACCGTCTTTGACGACTTGCTGGGAGAGGTCGAATAAGACGCCGTTTAAAGCCTCGCGGAAATCTGCCAAGGCAGGGTCATCTGCGCGGGTGATATCCGCATGGTCTGCCGCGCCGCTCGCCATCAAGAGAAGGGTGTCAGATGTGGAGGTATCACTATCGACAGTAATGGAATTAAAGGTCGGTCCGACTTGTTCGTTCAGCAGCTCTTGCAAAACCTCTTGCGAGAGCTTCGCGTCGGTGGCGACATAGGCCAGCATGGTCGCCATATCTGGCGCAATCATGCCAGAGCCTTTGGCAATGCCGTTAATTGTGACTGTAGTATCGCCGATTTTGGCGGTCGCTGTTGCGCCCTTTGGATGCGTATCGGTTGTCATAATTGCGCGGGCAGCATCTTCCCAGCCATCAGGATGAAACTTCATTTTATAAAACTGAACGACCAGTTTGTTGGCATCCAGCGGAACGCCAATCACGCCTGTAGATGCGATTTGAATGGCATTTGGTTCAACTGCTAGGGCGTAACCAGCTCCATGTGCGGTTTCGACAACGGCATCCTTTCCTTTTTGTCCAGCAAAAACATTGGCGGTTCCCGAGTTTACAATTACACATCTAGCGTCATTCGTTTTTATGTTTAGGGCCTTACGAGACCAGTCCACTGGGGCTCCCGGACATTTGTTTTTTGTGAAGACGCCAGCAATTTCAGTGCCCGGCTGTCCTAGCAGCACCCATAAATCTGTACGGCCTTTATATTTTACGCCCGCTTCGGCTGTTGCCATTTCAAATCCCGCGAGAGGCGGCAGCTTTGGAAATTGCGCAGGGGCAAAAGGGCTAATTTTCATGTCACTCATTTTCAGTTTTCACTTCGGAATCCGTCGGCGCGTCAATATCCACTGTGGTGGCAGGCCGTAATAATGTGTCCGTCTTTTCGGAATCGCCTGAGGGGCTGTCCGCTAAAATTTCTACATCCGAGGTTTCGCGCAAATCCTTTAATAAGGATTGAATCGCGTCAAAGGTCATGAAGTTCGCAATTTGGGGTTTGAGGGTTTCAAAACTCTGTTGCTGCGCGGGGCGCTGATCTAAAACTTCAACAATATGCCAGCCAAATTCAGATTTAATCGGACCAAGCCTCTCGCCTTTACCGGCGTTAAAAATGGGGCGCGTAAATTCCGCACTCAGCATATCTTGTGTGAAATACCCCAAATCTCCCCCGCGATCTGAGCTGCCTTCATCTATCGAGCTTTCTGCGGCAAGCCCGGCAAAATCTTCGCCCGCCTCTAAG
>CALLBD010000116.1 GCA_938001915.1 uncultured Caulobacterales bacterium
CGAGGATGTCTAAGGTGGATAACACCGCCTGCCGCTTTACCCGTTAAAACTGTCTGCGTGCCCCTAGAATTCACCATGTAAGACGGCCCGCTCTATGATGTATCAAGGCGTAAAATACAAGAAGGAGAAAGGCGAAAGAGAACCAGGTCAACATATAGTCTCGGTGATTATTTCGGATGGAGGGGCGGCGGATAGGAAGCGCCTCTGCGGACTGTGCGTTGGGGTCTATCTCGATATAATGCGTCAAGCGGCTCGAGCTCGGCATCCCCTCGCCCCAGCTTCCATCTTGATTGAACTTAAACCAGCGGTTTGTTTGCCGATTGGGTTTGGATTTGCTCCATGCCTCTACGCGCCCCATAGGATGATCTTCGCGAACATAGCCAATGTTGGCTCCGCCAGTAGGCCCCCCTGCGTTTAAAATCGCCTCTGTTGGCTTCTCCGTATCCGCAACCGTGTCATATCTGCCGAAAATAGTCCCATATTCGCGAAACAAGTCCCAATAAATTCCGCCCGCTTGTGTCTTATACACAGCGTAAATCGGACGGTCCGGAGACGGGGCGGCCTCAAAAATAATGCGCCGAAAATCGACGGGCTCACCCGCTGCTATGGCCCGCTCTAAATCATCTAATGAGGTGAGAGGCGGTGCGGTGACAGAGGCTTCGACCTCTGCCAGCAGGGCCGTCTTCCATTGCAGACGCTGATACTGCCAGACGCCCAAAGATATCAGTAGCGCCAACATAAGCGCGGTGATGGCCGTGAGCCACGGCATCGGACGGAATGTTACACGCATATCCTAAACTGCCCCAAGGCGAAACATTCCGCCGCAAAACGCGCAAAGGCGCACAAATAGAAACGGCGGCACAGGCCGCCGATTTCGTGTCAAACTAAGCAAGGCCCTTAGCCATGCAAGCTGTAACCAAAGATGATGTAAACAAAGGCAAAGAGGAAGAGCCAGACAACATCAACGAAATGCCAATACCAAGCCGCGGCTTCGAGGCCGAAATGTTTCTCTGGACGTAGGCCGCCTTTCATGAGGCGCAGATACATCACCGCGAGGAAGATTGTCCCGATAAGAACATGCAAACCATGAAAACCCGTCGCCATGAAGAAGGCTGACCCGTAAGCATCTGTGGAGAGCCAAGGCTCGCCTTCAGCGCGGCCATGGAAGGCTTCCAAATACTCAACACCTTGGAGGAAGGTGAAGAAAACACCGAGAAGCACAGTAAGGCCAAGGCCCCATTTTGCGCCTTTGCGGTCGTTGTGAATAAGCGCGTGATGGGCCCATGTGACGGTTGTCCCTGACAGGAGCAACACAACCGTATTCATAAGCGGCAGGTTCCATGGGTTAATGGCGTGGATGCCAGGCGCCATGGAGTCGGCATAAGCAGGCGCATTTTCAAGAATGGCCGTATCCCAGCCCGCACGCATTTTGTGGAAGAGGCCAAGTTCGAAAAACATCCAGAACCAACCGACGAAGAACATGGCTTCTTGCATGATGAACATAATCATGCCGTAACGCAGACCAATATCAACAACAGGTGTGTGATCACCCGCTCTCGACTCGGCGGCGACATCTTTCCACCAGCTCCACATGACATAAGCGGCAAAAATCGACCCAGCAACGAGGAAGAACCAGCCGCCATCTGCGCCAACTTTATCGGCAACGGGGCGATAGCTATCTTGAAGGCTATCGAGGCCCTTTGAGAAGAACCATTCCATCATCGGAGATTCGCCTGTGCGCGGCTGAAGGCCTGCAAAGAAAACCACCATGCCGAAACCCCAAATCAAGGCCGCAATGCCTGAGAGAAGCGGCCATGGAGATGGCGGAATGAGGTGATAGTCGTGTTCGACGGCGTGTCCGGCCATGAGGGTACTCTTTTGATAGATTCGCACAGGTGACTGCGCGAATGTTAAAGTCGTCGCTGCTATAGCGGCGACATCGCTTCGCCGCAATATCGCAATTTGGTTTAGTTGGTCGCGGTTGCAGTCAATTTCGCGGGCATAGTCCCCTCTTCCGCGGGGAAAAATGTATAGCTCAGCGTCATTGTTTTAATCTCATCAAAGCGCTTTTCCTCATCCAATTGGGGGTCAACGAAGAAAATCACGGGTAAGGTCAAAGACTCGCCGGGCTGGATGGTTTGTTCTTCGAAACAGAAACACTCTGTTTTGACGAAAAAGGGGGCGGCCTTGATGGGCATCACATTGAAATTGGCGACGCCCGTTACAGCCTCATCGCTTACATTTTCAATCGTGTAATAAGCTAGGCCCGACTGCCCCAGCTTCACATCCATGCGGCGTTGGTCGGGGCGAAATTTCCAGGGCAAGTCTTGGGCGATATTGGAGTCGAACTCTACGGTGACAATACGGTCGAGCACTTCCGATAAATTCTCATCGGCAATTTTCGGCGTCCCGCCATATCCTGTGACTTTGCAAAACGTATCGTAAAGCGGATCTGAGGCAAAACCTAGCCCCAGCATAGCGACGCCGACGCCCGATAGAATAATGAGTGTTTTTTTATTAGACGGCATTGGGTAAGTGTCCTCTGCTGACCATAGTAACGAAAACGAGAATAACGAAAAATAGCAGACCTAGCGCCAACACCACATTGCGTTTGGTTCTGGCTTTAACTTCCTGAGAGCTGGGCTCCGCAAAACGCGTTGGCTTATCGCGATACTCCTTCAACTTACAGACCTCCAGACAAGAGATGATCGACACCAATTAGGGCGAACATAGCAAAGAGATAGATAATAGAGAAGGCAAAGAGGTTCCGGGCATCGCGGTCGCCTTTTTGGGCTTCATAAAGGCTTTCGGGCTGGACTTCGTCTTTCTCGCCCGCACGAGAGCGCCAGACTTTAAACGCTAAAGCGAGGAAACCTGCGTTCAAAAGAAACGCCCCAAAGGCATAGATTGAGCCGCCCAGCCCCGTAAAGACGGGAGCTGCTGCGATTGCTGCCAAAGCGATAGAATAGCCGAATATTTGATTACGCGTAGATTTCGGCCCCGCAACATTCGGCATCATCGGAATACCAACGCGGCCGTAATCACTCACTTTATAAAGCGCCAAAGCCCAGAAATGCGGGGGCGTCCAAATAAAGATAATCAGAAATAAAATCGTGCTATCTATTGTGACACTCCCCGTGACAGCCGCATAGCCAATCATCGGCGGTAGAGCGCCCGGCGCGCCGCCAATGACAATATTTTGCGGCGTGCGGCGCTTCAGCCACATCGTGTAAATCACGACATAGAAGAAGATGGTGAAGGCGAGTAGACCCGCTGCGACATAATTGGTCGCGAGACCCAACATCCAGACCGAGACGACAGATAGAAGAAATCCAAATGTCAGCGCCGTACTGGGGGACATTATACCGCGCGGTAAAGGCCGTTTTTTCGTCCGCGTCATCTGCGCGTCAATATCGGCATCATACCACATATTCAGCGCGCCAGAGGCCCCTGCCCCAACAGCGATGCAGAAAATTGCCATGACTGAATTATAAAGGGGTAACGACCCCGGCGCGACAAGCAGCCCAATAATCGCCGTAAAAATGACGAGGCTCATCACACGCGGCTTCATCAATTGGAAAAAGTCACGCGGTCCCGCCAATGACAGACCTGCCCCAGCCAGAGCAACAGGTTCGTCTGGGAATGCTGCGGTATCGATATGTGCGTCAGTGCTCATCGCGAGAGCCTATCCACGAAAAGCGCACGAGTCTCAAGAGCTGAAGAGAATTTGCCGCAGTAAGTGCGAGCTATTCGCCTAAGCAAAAAAGCCGCCCCAAAAGGAACGGCTTTTGTTAAATTAGTTTTGGTGGACACCTAGTGCCCGTCAGTCTCTTCAATGCGCGGGAGCGTATTGAATTGGTGATAAGGCGGCGGTGAGGACAATGTCCACTCCAGCGTCGTTGCGCCTTCACCCCAGTAATTATCCCCGACCCGCTTACGGTTAAGGATAAGCGCTTCGATGAGCATCAGGAAGAAGAACGCGACACCTGCGAGGGTAATCCATGCACCCATTGAGGAGACTTGGTTCCAAATCGCAAATTCTTCTGGATAATCGACATAACGGCGCGGCATACCATTTAGTCCCAAGAAATGTTGCGGGAAGAAGATGACGTTCACGCCGACAAAGAAGAGCCAGAAATGCGCGCCCGCGAGCCATTTATTATACTGAACACCGAACATTTTGCCGAACCAATAATAAAAGCCCGCGAAAATCCCGAAGACGGCACCCATAGACAACACGTAATGGAAATGGGCCACGACATAATATGTATCGTGAAGATAGGCATCAACGCCCGCATTGGCGAGCATAACACCCGTCACACCGCCGACCACAAAGAGGAAGATAAAGGCCAGCGCCCACTGCATCGGGATAGAATAGCGAATAGACCCGCCCCACATCGTCGCGAGCCATGAGAAGATTTTAACGCCTGTTGGCACCGCAATCACGAGGGTCGCCGCAAGGAAGTAGGCCTTCAAATTCACGTCCATACCGACCGTGTACATATGGTGAGCCCAAACAACGAAGCCAACAACACCAATGGCAACCATGGCGTAGGCCATTCCGAGATAGCCAAAGATAGGCTTCTTGGAGAAGGTCGAAACAATGTGAGAGACAATACCGAAGGCTGGCAAGATCATGATGTAAACTTCAGGGTGACCGAAGAACCAGAACAAATGCTGGAACATCTGCGGGTCGCCGCCGCGCGCGGGGTCAAAGAACCCTGTACCGCCTGGAATGCGGTCGGTGAACAACATGAAGAGCGACGCTGCAAGAACAGGCAAAGCCAGTAGCAACAGGAACGCTGTAACAAGAACAGACCACGCGAAGAGTGGCATTTTGTGCATCGTCATACCCGGTGCACGCATGTTCAGGATTGTTGTAATAAAGTTAATTGCCCCAAAAATGGAGGAGAAACCTGCGGCCAAGAGACCAATAATGATGAAGTCAAATGCGGGACCCGGATGCCCCGTCGTCGAGAGCGGCGGGTACATAACCCAGCTCCCCCCGAAGCCATTACCATTCGCATTCCCCGGCACCACAAAACTAATCAACAAACAGATGAGCGCTGTCGGCAAGAGCCAAAATGAGAGGTTATTCATTCGCGGGAACGCCATATCGGGCGCACCAATCATAATGGGAACAAACCAGTTACCAAAACCGCCAATGACCGCAGGCATGACCATAAAGAAGATCATAATGAGGCCATGCATTGAGACATAGACAAGATACTGATGTTCGTTCTGGAAGAAATCAATTCCGGGCTGCGCCAATTCCATCCGCATCATAAATGACAAGAATCCGCCAATAAGGCCGGAGATAATCGCGAAGATTAGATAAAGTGTACCAATGTCTTTGTGGTTAGTGGAATAGAACCACCGCGCAAAGAAACCGGGTTTACCGTCGTCATCATAGGAAGATGTTGCGGGGGGTGTGTTCTCACCAGGGAGGGCTACCATTGTTCTCTCTCCTACTTCTGCGCCGCGGTTTGACCGCTGCCCAGATTATTTTGTGCGACTGTTGTTGTGAAAGAGCCGTCATTAGCAATCCACTTTGCGTAATCTGCTTTTGAGACAACTTGGACCTCAATCGGCATATAATAATGTTTGATACCGCAAATCTCGGAACATTGACCGTAGAATGTGCCTTCGCGTTTTGCGCGGAACCATGTCTCATTAATTATACCTGGCACAGCGTCCATTTTGATACCGAAACTTGGCACCGTCCAAGAGTGCATATTATTGATAGATGTGACCAAGACTTTTACGTTGGTGTCGACTGGTACGACCAGCGCGGCATCCGTAGCTAAAAGATAAGGCTTTCCAGCCGCTTTTGATTGTGTCTTATCCAGCGGATTTGAAATAATTTCTTCGACATTCTCATGGTCCGGGTAAGTGTAAGACCAGTTCCATGTATTTCCGACGGCCTTCACGGTGACTTCGGTGTCCTTGATGACATCCTGGTTATAAAGAAGGTTCATCGACGGCACCGCAATCCAGAGAAGGATAAGAACAGGCGCGATTGTCCAGGCAATTTCTAACCCGACATGATGGGTCGTTTTTGATGGGACCGGATTCGCTTTTTCGCGAAAACGGATCATGATGAACGCCATCAAACCAAGAACAAAGGCAACAATCCCAGCAATAATGTAAGTAACGAGATTATACACCTTCGTCAGCTCTTCCATCACAGGGGTTTCAGCTTCCTGCAAATAGAATCCACCAATGACTGGCATGCCCTCGCCGCGTTCACCGCTCAACCCCACAAAGGCCAATATCATGTAGCTAATCACGGCGAGTACGACCGCGACTATGAGTGCTATGACTGTATTTTTAGACCGCATGTGTCCCTCTTGAATTTCGCACTCGAAAGGATGTCTCTTCGCGCGTTGCAAACATATATGCACGAAAGGTTGATGAGTCCCCTACGGAATTCGGAACCAATTGTCGCATTTGGGCGGTTGTGTATAGCGAGATAAGCCTTAGATAAAGCCTTATAACGGTGAATCTTCAGACGAATTTCGCCTTACAGAAAGCCGCCATGACCGATTTTGTATTTGATGACAGTGCCCTAGACGCCCAGACGGCGCAATCCGAACTGGATGAAGCCTTACGCGGCGCCCATGATGGGGAGCTTTTCGTTGAAAGATCTGCCTCCGAATCACTCACATTTGACGACGGACGCTTAAAAACGGCGAGCTTTGATACGTCGCGCGGCTTTGGCCTGCGCTGCGTGGCGGGAGAAACCTCGGGCTTCGCGCAATCAACGGAGCTTTCCGCGGGCGCCCTATCCCGCGCCGCTTCCGCAGTGAGCTTGTCCAAACAGGGCTATAACGGCACGGCTGCGCCTGCCCCGCGGCGGACAAATACGGCGCTTTACCCAGACATCGACCCTGTGGCCTCGCCTGGCTTCGGCGTAAAAGTCGAGCTGTTGCAGGAAATCGACGCCTATTGCCGCGCGCTTGATCCGCAAGTCGTGCAAGTTACGGCCTCTATGAGCGCCAATCGCCGCGCCATCGCGATTTTACGCGCAGGCGGTGAGCGCTATGATGACATTCGCCCCCTCGTGCGATTGAATATTATGATTACCGCTGAGAAAAACGGTCGCCGCGAATCTGGATTCGCAGGCGCGGGCGGGCGCGAGGCCTATTCGGGATATATTGAGCCAGAGTTTTGGAAGCCGCTGGCCCAAGAAGCCCTGCGCCAAGCCCAAGTCAATTTGGAGTCTGTTCCCGCACCCGCGGGACAAATGGATGTCGTGCTTGGCCCTGGCTGGCCCGGCGTCTTGCTTCACGAAGCTATGGGTCATGGCCTGGAGGGAGACTTTATTCGCAAAGGCACATCCGCATTTGCCGGCATGCTAGGCGAGCGCGTCGCGTCGCCAGGCGTCACAGTCGTCGATGATGGATCCATCGCGGGACGGCGCGGCAGCCTGACCATTGACGATGAAGGCACGCCGACACAGCGCACAACCCTCATTGAAGACGGCATTCTTGTCGGTTTCATGCAAGACCGTCAAAACGCAAGGCTGATGGGCGTTGAGGCCACAGGCAATGGCCGCCGCGAGAGTTTCGCCCATTCCATTATGCCGCGCATGACCAATACGTTTATGCTGGGCGGTCAGCGCGACCCCGGCGAAATGCTGGCGGAACTGAAAGATGGAATTTATGCGACTAATTTCGGCGGCGGCCAAGTCGACATCACCAGCGGGAAATTCGTGTTCCAATGCACGGAAGCTTACCGCGTCAGAGATGGCAAAGTTGGAGAGTCCCTCAAAGGTGTCACATTGATTGGTGATGGTCCTACGGTACTCACGCAAATCCGTCATGTCGGAAATGATATGGAGCTAGACCCCGGTATCGGCGTCTGCGGCAAAGCGGGACAAGGCGTCCCTGTAGGCGTCGGGCAGCCCAGCCTTTATGTCGAAAACATCACGGTCGGCGGAAGTGCCGTCTAGGCACATTTCTGAACACAACTTAAACCATTATACAAAATGTTCAGATTCTTACTCGCGTAAGCCGAAACTTTCCTACATATAGCCTGCAAACCTCAACCGATAGGAGCACGGATATGGGTATGAATATGATGGAAATGATCATGCAGGCCGCGGGCGGACAAGCGCCGCAGCAAATTGGTCAACAGTTTGGCCTCGACCAACAACAAAGCCAAAGCGCAATTTCAGCGCTTTTGCCAGCAATCTCTTCGGCCATGAAGCAAAATACAAATAACCCGCAAGGCCTCGCGGGGCTTTTGGGCGCCCTTCAAAATGGCAGCCATGATCAATATTTGGACAATCCCGCGCAGCTCGGTCAGCCGCAAGCCGTCAATGAGGGTAATGCGATATTGGGGCATTTGTTTGGATCTAAGGATGTCTCCCGCGCCGTTGCTGGGCGGGCCGCCGAAAAATCTGGGGTAGGCGCAGATGTGCTTAAGAAAATGCTACCCATGGTTGCCATGATGGCGATGGGCTCTCTCGGCAAGCAAACCCGCGGCGCAGGCATGTTTAATCAAGCGGGAGGCGGAGGTCTTCAAGGCATGATTGCGCAAATGGCTATGCAGCAGCTCGCAGGCGGAACCGCCTCTAAAGGCGGACTAGGTGGATTGCTCGGCGGCTTACTCGGCGGCGGCGCGCGGCGTCAACAAGTCCAAATGCAGCGCCAAGCCAGCACAGCGCACCAACAAGGCCTCGGCATGCTCGGTAACATGCTTGACGCGGACGGTGATGGCAGCTCCATGGATGACATCCTCGGCATGTTGATGAAACGCTAGGCGCGTAGATAAAAAATGCAATAAAAAAGCCCGCTCAATTGAGCGGGCTTTTTTAATTCATCTGTCCTGACAGAGGGCTGTAAACTTAGCGGTCCAGTGTTGGATTATCAGTCAAGCCGTGCTTTTCATTGTAGCGGATCATGTCTTCACCCAACGTATCGAGATGCATCATGCGCTTAATCAAAGGACTAATGAGTATAAGCACTACACCAACGCCAACAGCCACCCAACCAATTGTCGAATAAACGTCGAGTACAATACGTTGCGTTTCTGCCAATGCGGCTTCATCGCTAAGGCCAGCGAGCTTCTCCTCACTACTAGTGAGCTTTGCAATTTGTGCTGCAACAAAATTGCCAGCTCCTGACGCCAAGAACCACGCACCCATAATCAAACCGACCATTTTTGGAGTGGAAAGGCGGGTCATAGCGGACAGGCCAACGGGCGAAAGACAAAGCTCACCCGTCGTGTGCAGCAGATATACCATAAAGATGAAAAAGACGGGCGTCATATTACCCAAGCCTGCCGCGTTCGCACCCCAGACCAAAACTAGAAAGCCGAGTCCGAGCTGAATGACACCCAAACCAAACTTCGCCCCCGTGGACGGATCGAGATTTCGTTTTGCCAAGAATGCCCAGCCTAACGCAAAAATTGGCCCTAAAAAGACGATGTAAATTGCATTTAGCGACTGGAAAATAGACGCTTTTTGCTCCTGTCCCAGTATCGTGGTATCGACCGCTCTGTCTGTGAACAAATTTAGCGAAGAGCCTGCTTGCTCGAAAAGCGCCCAAAACAAAACTTGCACAGAAATCAGAAAGAGAGCTGCTAAAATTCGATTTCGCGCATGGGTTTCTAGCGTCGCCACAGCGCGATACAGAATATATGCATAAACGGTCACCATAGCGATCAACAGCGTAATTCCAACAGTGGTTTCATCCCGGATCAAGAACCAAATAACGCCAATCCCGACGAAAGACAGAACATAAATCATCCACTCACGAGTTAAAACGCCACCAACTTTTTCACTTAGGTAAGCCGGTTTCGGCGGCTCGCCAGCGCCGCGCAATAACGGCTTGCCCCAGACGAAAACGACCAATCCTGCAAGCATTCCAATGCCCGCCAGCCCAAACCCATAGCTCCAGCCGTAGGTTTCACCAACAAAACCGGCAATCAAAGAACCTCCCGCAGCACCAAGGTTGATACCGACGTAAAAAAGAGTGAAAGCACTATCGCGGCGAATATCAGTCTTTCCATAAAGTTCACCCACAATCGCCGAGATATTCCCTTTCAAGAAGCCTGTTCCGGCGATGATAAGAGAAAGGCTAAGATAGAAGATATTCAAAACAGTCGCATCGCGGAAAGCGGGGTCTGTGACCGGAGCGCCCTCAATTGCCATGCCTAAATGGCCCAAAACTAACAAAATTGCACCCACTAGAATGGCCTTACGCTGGCCCAAGTATCGATCTGCGATCAATCCACCAATCACCGGCGTAATATAGACCAAAGTTGTATAGGCCCCATAAATCCCATAGGCTTGGTCATCAGTGAATAGAAAGTGCTTTGTAAGATAAAAAATCAACAGCGCGCGCATACCGTAATATGAAAAACGTTCCCACATTTCGGCAAAGAACAAAATATAAAGACCTTTCGGGTGTTTACGCATTTGCCAAAGTGCATTGGCAAGTCCGACAGCGATAAAGCCCAACAAAATTGCTACAAAGTAATTCATCCAAATCCCCCTAGGATTATTTCGTATACCGCATGCCCTGAGGAAACCCCGTTTTGCGGTTCTTATTTTCCTGTGACACACCCCGCAATTCAGTGCAACGACCTTAGCTGAGGTCGTGATTTCTTAGTTTTTAACAACCTGATTGCCATTCCTGAAACTTTGAGTGGACTATACTTCTCTATTGGGGCATTCCGCGATTGATGCGTAAGGGCTTTAACTTAATATGTTTTCGAGGGATGAGCCTCGTGCTGACCGCAGCCTTTGCGCTCAATGCAGCGCCTGCCGTTTCTCAAGACGTTGTGGTTCCCGAAAATGACAGCCAAACGCAAATTTTTGAACCGAGCTATTTCACACAATTCGCCCCTCAAACTGCGGCAGATATGGTGTCGCGCCTGCCAGGGTTTGAAATTCGCGGCGGCGAAGGCGGTGAGCGCGGATTTGGACAAGCCTCCCTCAACATCCTCATAAACGGGCGGCGGCCCTCATCTAAATCCTCGGGCGCAAATCAAATCCTGGGGCGCATTCCGGCTGACAATGTCACACGTATCGAAATCGTTGACGGGGCCTCGCTAGACATACCTGGCCTATCGGGACAGGTCGCCAATTTTTTCGTAAAAACAGGAGAGCTCTCTGGTAGCTGGGAATATGCGTTTCGTTTTGAAGAAGGCTCCCAGCCCCAATTGGGAGACGGAAAAATCAATATTTCGGGCAAACGTGGCAAGCTCGAATTCGTTGGCGGGTTGGACTTCGGACAATTCCTTTTCACGGAAGATGGCGATGAAACGTTTTTTGATGGCAACAATCAGGTCTTGCAGGACCGCGAAGAAAAAATAGCCTTTAATACTGAACGTCCCCGCGCCAATCTCAATCTTTCTATCGAACGAGACAACGGAGACTTCGCCAATTTGAATTTATCAGGGTCGCGGCAAAACAGAAATCAAAGCGTGTTCGAGTCGTTTGAGGATCAAACGGACTCCCTTTTTTCGGGGGCCTCCGAAGCCAGAAACGGCACAGACCGCGACTCATATGAAATTAGCGGGGATTATAGTTTAAGTGCGCCGCTCATGGGCCGTAATGGGCAGCTTAAACTTATTGCCCTGCACAGAGGCGTCAATTTCAATCTCGCCAGTAGATTTCTTTTTGACGATGGCGCACCCGGACAATCTGTATCGGAGTTTTTGAGAGATGACGCAGAAAGAGAATATATTGCCCGTGCGGAATATAGCTGGAAAACAGGTCAGAGTTCTGATTGGACCGCGTCGATTGAAGGTGCCTTAAATACCTTAGAATCGACAACTGAGCTGACTGTTGATGGCGTAACGGACCCAGAGGATTTTGTCGAAGTTGAAGAAACCCGCATACTCGGAAATCTCTCTCGCAGTTGGGCCTTAAGCGAGCGAACTAATCTTCAGGCCTCGATTGGCGCGGAATTTTCGGAAATCGATGTCCCAACATCAAACCTAGAGCCCGTCAGTTTCTTCCGCCCGAAAGGACTGATTAGCGCATCTCATAAGGTCAGTGAGAACTGGACCGTCAGAGGTCAGGTCGAACGCACAGTGGGGCAATTAGACTTCGGCACATTTGTTTCGACGGTTGGTTTAGTCGACGGCACAAGCACGCAAGGTAATGATGAAATTTTCCCAGAGCAAAGCTGGGAAGCCGAAGTTGAGTTAGAAAAACAAAACCCCACAGGGCTGTCGGGGCGGGCGACTTTATTTTATGAAATCATCGAAGACCCTATCGAACAAATCCCCTTTTTTGAAGCAGATGGCACGCTCAACCAAGGACCTGGGAATTTAGATACAAATGCGCAAGTTTATGGGGTGACCGCCAACCTCACCTGGATATTGGATGATGTTTTAAGCGGGTTACGCGTTAGTGCTGAAGGGTTTCTCGGAGATAGTTCCATTGAAGACGTTGTCACCCTAAATGATCGCAGAGTTAACGGTGGCGCACTTTGGGAATATGACATCGAGGCGCGATGGGATATCGAAAACACACCTTTCGCCGTTGAAGCCGAGGTGGAGCAAGGTCGCTCTTCTGATAGATTCAGGATTGACGAACGCACCGCCAATGTTTTCATACGTCCAGAATTTGAGGTCTCATTCATACACAAAGATTTATTTGGCATGCAATGGGTCGCGAAAGTTCAGAATATTCTCGACTTTGAATTTCGCCGCGAGAGGCTCATTTTTGACCAGACGCGAAATGGAGATTTATTACAACGTGAACTTACGCGACGACAGCGGGGACGCCGTTTCTCTATCGAAATTACAGATACGTTTTAATAAATACACTCCGTATAGGCGCGCATAATATCACCCGCCCACTCCCGATTGAATTTTGTAATCAAGCGGTCCGCACTGGATTGCCCTGCGGCAACCTTTGCGTCGAGCTCCTGTAGAAACACAGTTTCATTCTCGCCGTGAGCATTTAACCTTGCGCGTGCATTCAATCCCGCGCGGGCGATTTCCAAGGCTTGTTTAGCAAGATCATTCACGGTGCCACCGCGAAATTTCGTTTGCAGGCCAGAGCTAGGCACACTCTCACGCAAAGTTTGGCGCTCATCCGCTGTCCAATCTTTAACCATGTCCCAAGCCGCATCTAGCGCAGAACCATCATACAACAAACCGGTCCAAAAGGCTGGCATGGCGCATAGCTCATCCCAGTGCCCCGTGTCACACCCCCGCATTTCGAGGAATGTCTTTAGGCGTACCTCCGGGAAAATTGTCGAGAGGTGATCTTCAAAATCTTGCATTGTCGCCGTCTGTCCCGGCGCAACATCCAGATCACCGCTTAGGAATTTCCTAAAATCTTTGCCCGCCGCATTGAGATATTTCCCATCGCGATAGACAAAATACATCGGAACGCTCAGCGCGTAATCTACATATTGCTCAAAGCCAAAACCTTCATCAAAAACAAAAGGCAACATGCCCGTTCTATCGGCATCCGTATCCATCCAAATGCGAGAGCGGAAAGATTTGTAACCATTGAGCTTTCCATCTGTAAAAGGCGAGTTGGCAAAAAGAGCCGTCCCAATAGGTTGCAAGGCTAGGCTGACGCGGAATTTTTTAACCATGTCGGCTTCTGAGCCAAAATCCAAATTGGCTTGCACCGTGCAGGTCCGAAACATCATTTCTCGGCCCATTGTGCCGACCTTTTGCATGTAATCCCGCATAATTTTATACCGACCCTTGGGCATAATCGGCACGTCTTCCAACTTGGTATCTGGCCGAAAGCCGAGCGATAGAAAGCCGGCTCCGATTTCCTCGGCAACTTCGCGAACTTCGCGTAAATGCCGCGAGACTTCTCCGCAGGTCTGGTGAATATTCTCCAATGGCGCGCCGGATAATTCTAATTGACCGCCCGGCTCAAGAGAGACTGAGGCGCCATCGCGTTTGAGCGCAATCAGATTACCCCCCTCCAGAACAGGTGTCCAATCGAAACGCTGAAGCCCCTCCAGCATAGCCTTTATAGAACAGGCTCCGTCATAGGGCAGCGGGAGTTTCTTCGCGTTACAAAACCCGATTTTTTCATGTTCTGTCCCGATACGCCACTCCGCTTCGGGTTTTTCACCCGACGCGAGATGCTCTATCATCTGCGCCTTGGAAGATATCATGTGGGAATTCGAAGCGGTTTGTCCTGACATAGTCAGAGGGTTTAGTCCCGTGCGCAACGTCCGACAAGTCGCAAATTCGCGCGGAACATAAACGAAAATGTGAATGAGCTGCCCTTCCCCAATTGCGATAAGCCTAGGTCCCGCATAAGAGGCGTGAGCTTCATTTGCGTTTTAAGAGATATAACATGAAACTACTTCTTATCGGGTCTGGCGGACGTGAGCATGCGCTGGCATGGAAATTAGCGCAGTCTCCCTTGGTGGAAACCCTACATTGCGCCCCGGGCAATGCAGGCATAGCTGAGGTTGCAGATATTGTTGACATCAAAGCCGACGACATGATTGGCCTCATCGCCCTCATCCAGCGCGAGGCCTATGATTTTGTCGTTGTGGGCCCCGAACAGCCGCTCGCAATGGGTCTCGTCGACGCTTTAAATGATATGGGCGTAAGAACTTTCGGACCTACCCAAGCCGCTGCGCAGCTCGAGTCCTCGAAAGCCTTCACCAAAGCTTTGTGTGATAAATATAAAATTCCAACAGCCGCCTATGGCGTGTTCACAGATATCAAAGAGGCCAAGGCTTTTTTGAAAACCATGAAAGCGCCCTATGTTTTAAAAGCTGATGGCCTGGCCGCAGGTAAGGGCGTGGTTATTCCCGAAACGCTCAAAGACGCAGAAGCCGAGCTCAAAGAGTTTTTCTCGGGTAAATTTGGGGATGCGTCGAAAACTGTCCTCATCGAGGAGTTCATGCACGGGCAAGAGGCCAGCTTCTTCGCGATATCTGACGGCAAGACCGCCCTGCCCCTTATCGCCGCGCAAGATCACAAGCGCGCCTTTGACGGAGATAAGGGTCCGAACACAGGCGGCATGGGTGCCTATTCCCCTGCCCCTGTTTTCACAAATGAGATCTTAGCAACGGTCATGGAGAAAATCATCCAGCCCACAATTTACGGCATGGCGAAAGACGGCCACCCCTTTAAGGGCGTTTTATTTGCTGGGCTTATGATCACGAAAGACGGTCCGAAGCTGATCGAATATAATGCGCGCTTTGGGGATCCAGAATGCCAAGTTGTGATGCGCCGCCTGCAATCCGACCTTTTGCCGATTTTGCTCGCGGCCGAAGCGGGCGAGCTGGATAAGGCCGAAGCACCGGCCTGGTTCGAAGAGCCCGTTGCAAATGTCGTCCTCGCGGCAAAAGGCTATCCCGGCGACTATAAGAAAGGCTCCATTATCAATGGGGTCGAAGAGGTGAATGAGAAAGACGGCGTTGTCGTTTTCCACGCAGGAACGCGGCGCGGTAAAAATTGCGGCAAACTCAAAGCCAATGGCGGCCGCGTCCTAAACGTCACGGCCTCTGGTGAAACCTTAGAAGAAGCCGTTGAACGCGCCTATGATGCCGTTGAAAACATCAAATGGTCTCAAAAACAATTCCGCACAGATATCGCCCATCATGCTTTGATGAGCTCCTAGATCTCGCTTTATCTTGCAGCAAAAGACGGAGGGGTCAAATCACTGCTCTGCTGCATTTGGTTTCCCAAACCAAATGCAGGCGCTTCGCGTCCCGCTTTTCATACGCTTATATCCCCATAAAACCGCCGTTTCTTAAACATAATCCACGCTTTCAAAACCTATGTCACACTGAACATGTTCTTTTGGTCATGGGACAGGTAGGAGCTCACCTTCTGGACTAAGGGACGATGGGTCTGAGCATCCGATGAAGAGACATCGGACTGTGCCGGGGCTTTTACATCGAGAGGCGACCGCTGTGAACTCAACTCGGGGCCGTTGGAATCGCTGTCGAAAGACGGATGAGATTGAAATCGGATGGTAGGAAACATCTGATTTCAATATGGGACATGCATCTCACCAATGCATAGCCTGTTCTGGCGAGTCTGACCGGGAGGCGCAACTGCGGGACCCCCGCCCGGTGTATCTACAACCATCGCCGCGTGGCCCAGTTGATTGGGCGTTGAGCACAATCAACACGCAATTCGCGTAAGCGGAATGCGGGGAGCGGAATGGGCTCGTGGCCCAATCCGCTTTGGTCTCTGCGTAAAACAAAACTCTATTCTGGTCTCCATCGTGGGGATCACCACGCGGGCTGTCCTCTTATCAGGAAGCTGTTACTTGCCGAGCGCTCTGATCGCCGGTCGCAACATCCGCCTGCCTGCTTTTTGACATCATCAGACCAAACAAACGGCGCTGACGCAGAAAATATAGTTAAGAATATTTGGTTCGCTTTTTGGGCGAACTCGCTTCCAAGATGTTAATAATGTGTTAATAGGTCTGATGACCTATCGCACACTACTTACGACCGCTCTTATTACATCCTTGACAATCGGCGCTTTTGGCGTCGGATTCGCCGCTTTTGCGGATGGAAGCGATACCGAAAATTACGCCGAATATACGCTCATTCATGCGGGACATGTGATGGCAGTTCCCGGTGAGCGCGTGGTAAGGGACCACACCATTATCATCCATGACGGTAAAATTGTCGGGGTCGAGCCAGGGTTTATCGAAGACAATGAGGCGACGATTATCGATGGTAAGGATATGTTTTATCTGCCTGGCCTGATTGATAGCCATGTCCATTTGCGCGGGGAATGGAATCCAAATGGCCGCCTAGAAACCTTCACAAAAGAACCAGGCGATGTTGCGTTTGATGCGGCTCACAACGCTAAAAAAACGCTAATGGCAGGGTTTACCGCTGTACAAGATGTAGGCGGACCACCCGAAATCAAAGCATTAGCTCGGGCCGTGGCGGCAGGCAAAGTACCGGGGCCGCATATCCGCGCCTCTGGCAATGTCAGTATCACAGGCGGACATGGCGAGCTGAACGGTTTCCGCGCGGATATCTTAGAACATTTTCAGCGTCCGACAAATTGCGATGGGGCTGACGATTGCCGCCGCGCAACGCGGCTGGCGATTAAAAACGGCGCAGACCTCATCAAAATCGCGTCGACGGGCGGTGTGTTGTCCAATACAAATGCTGGTACAGGTCAACAAATGACCGATGATGAACTGGCCGCAATTGTTGACGCTGCCACATCTATGGGCCGGAAAGTAACAGCCCATGCCCATGGTAAAGACGGTATTGATGCCGCGCTAAAAGCCGGCGTTAAATCAATTGAGCACGGCACATTTTTGGACGCAGAAACTACACGGCTGTTTAAAGAAAATGACGCTGTTCTTGTTCCAACTGTCCTTGCGGGTATGACCGTGAAAGACTGGGACTTTCTTCCGCCCGCAAGTTATAAAAAGGCGCAAGAGGTCGGCCCCAAGATGCTAGATATGTTAGCGCTAGCTCATAAAAATGGTGTTACAATTGCCTTTGGTACGGACACAGGCGTGAGTAAACATGGCGGAAATGCAAAAGAGTTCGAATATATGGTTCAAGCCGGCATGTCCGAGGTAGACGCTATCCGCGCCGCAACGGTCGTTGCCGCAAAACATATTGAACTAGATCACCTTATTGGCACCTTAGAAGCGGGAAAATATGCGGACCTTATTGGTGTCGATGGTGATCCTCGAGAGGACATCTCCGAGCTTATGGATGTAGATTTCGTGATGAAGGGCGGGATTATCTACAAAAGCGAGTAAACAGCTTCAGGCGCCTGCACTGCACCCCAAATTCTTTTTACAAAGACAATAAACGCCACTTCGCTGATGTGCAACTCATCGTCGGCTATAGAAATATCGTCCAGAAGACGGAGAAGCTCATCAGTTTTTGCATGTTGAGCGACACGTTCTAAAATGGGAATAAGCCATGCGTCAAATTCCTTTTGAGGGCCATCAAACTTTGCGGAAATTTCGTCTCTATTCTGCTCGAACCAAAGTAAAGCCTTTGCGCCGGAAATCGTGACGTCGTCATTCTTAGACAATGATACTTGGGAAACAGACCGCGTAAAGGATTGCACTTCACTGGAATGAACTTTTTTATCGGCGTAAATACCAACAGCCAGAACTGTTAGAATATCCTGTATTTCGGAATTTAACATGGGGGGCTCCATACAGTGTGCCAATGAACCGGCTAAGACGCATAGAACAAGGACACAGGTCACTACACATATACCCTCTAAATTCTTAGAGAATGATTACGAAGGGGTTCGTCCTATGAGTTTTTTGAAACGCCTAAAATAGCTCTAGCGCCATCGGCATCGCGCTGAATTTGGGCTTTTAATGCCTCGAAATTTTCAAACCTTTTCTCGGGACGTATGAAGCTGCGAAAACGAACTTCAATGATTTGACCATAAATATCGCGATCAAAATCAAAAATATGCACTTCTAGGCGCACCTCTTCTCCGCCAACAGTTGGGCGGTTGCCAGAATTAGCGACGGCTGGCCTCCAAACATCTTCGCCGGCAATTCGAGCCTCAACGACGTAAACGCCAAATTTTGGCTGAACAAGATCCCCATATAGCAAATTAGCCGTCGGAAAATTTATTGTCCGGCCCCGCTGTTGCCCCCGCTGCACAATACCATCGACGAGCCAAGGACGCGACAACATATGCTGAGCGTGGAACACGTCGCCGTCTTGCAAGGCCTTACGAATTTCTGTTGACCCATATTTCCCGTATAAATCATGTAGCCCAACAGGCGGAATAGCCGTCACACCGATTTCGCGCTCCTCGCAGAGTCGTTTTAGACTTTCAACATTACCGCATCGGTTTTTACCAAAACCGTAATCTTCACCGACAATAACATGTCGAATGCCAAGACCGCGGTGCAACACTTGCTCAACAAATTCCTCGTCATCCATATCGCGCAACGTTTCGTCGAAAGGAATTTCATACAGGAACTCAATACCCAAATCCGCCATGACCTGCGCACGAATACGCGAGCTCATCAACCGAAAAGGGGCCGTGTCAGGCTTAAAGAACTGGGTTGGATGAGGACGAAACAACCCAATACCAAGCGGTGCATCTATATTCTTTGCGATGGCGCGTGCCTGCGCAATGACGGCCTGATGACCCCGGTGCAACCCGTCAAAATTGCCCAGAGCGACGACCGCGCCTTTATTGGCCTGCGTCAGATTAGAATAGGTTTGGAATGTTTTCACGCGGCTTAGTCTTCAGTGGGGCGCTTCTGCACAAAAACACCCGCATCACCTCGGCAAATTTTCTTACCGTCAACTTCGCAATGACAGCGCATTTTCACGCGGCCCGTACGCTCATTAATTTCGACCACCTCAGCCACCGCTGTGATCTCATCGCCTATCAAGGCAGGTTTGCGAAACCTAAGGTTAAGCTCTACAAAAACAGCGCCGGGCCCAGGCAGGTCATTTCCCAAGACGGCAGATATAAAGCTCGCTGAAAGCGCGCCATGGGCAATACGCCCTTCGAACCCTGCGGCTTTGGCGGCCGCTTCACTGATATGTATGGGATTATGGTCGCCCGTGATCTCCGCGAAGGTATCAATCATGGTCTCCGAGATTGTTGCTTGTGTCTTCGCCGTCATTCCGACTTCGAGATCTTCGAGAAAATATTTAACATTGCCAGTCATTCCGCCGCCTTAGCAGGGGATGGCAACACTTTCTATGGCAAATTTAAAGCTTGGCGCGCAACGTGACCACGGGGCTTTGTCACCAAGATAATTTCGGGGCAATATATCTTGCCATTATCCCATGCTCGGTCATGAGGGATTTAAATTTTTGCTCTGTTGCCCCGTGCAACCCATCTTGAATGAACAAACAGTCCATGCCTTCGCGCTGCGCGCCGACGAGGTCCGTGAATATGTTATCGCCGATACAAAGAATCTTCGCTGGCGGAGGTACATGGCCCATTACCTCATTCAACCACGCGCGGCAAAGACGGTAAATCGGCGCATGGGGCTTACCGCCATAAATCACCTCCCCGCCCATTTCTTCATAATTCTGCGCGAGCTTCCCGCCGCACCAGATAATTTTCTCGCCTAGTTTGACCTTCATATCGGGGTTGGCACATATCATCGGCAGATTGCGCGCGCGGGCTTCGCCGAGTAAATTTGCATAATCATCGGGGTGCTCATCATCATCATACATGCCCGTACAAGAAATAAAGGTAGCACTGTCCAAATCTGTGAAATTAAGCTCAAGTCCCGCATAGAGTGTATCGTCTCTCTCTGGGCCAATCTTAAACGCGGGCCCTGGAGCGCGGCGGGCGAGCGAGTCAATCACAGCATCACCCGACGTTACAATGGCGTCGTAAAACTCTCCCGGAACGCCAATGCGCCGAAAGCTATCGGGCACGCCAATACTAGGTGTTGGAATGTTCGTAATCATAACAACAGGCGCGTATTCGCGGAACCGCTCTAGCGCTTCACACGCCTCATAATTGGCCTCCAGCCCATTATGAATGACGCCCCAGATATCGCAAAATACGGCTTCATATTGATCAGCAATTTGGCCAAGGCCAGAGAGAGGTTGAAAGCTATTCATCATAAGCGGGCGTTAGGGCTGAACGGGCTCTTGGGCAAGACGGTAACGCCGTTTTTCGCCATTTCCTTCGAGTACATCCACTCGAATATTTTGCCCAACTAAAATAACTTGTCGGGTTTGGAATGGAACCTGCACCTTTGCTCCGTTTTGTAATTGCACGTGAGCAATCGCATTAGCTTGATATGCCTTAGGGTCAGTAGGTGTTTGGATCGCGGTAACCTTGGCAATTTCAGTACGCACATACTTAAATTCTCCAGGAGGCGACGTAAGAAAGAAAAACAAAACAAAAGCGCAAGTTAACACACCAAATAAAGCGAAAGTAAAAGCTCTCGCCGACAAAGGAAAAATACTACTTCTTTTCACGTCTGCTCTTTCAACGCCGCGATATTGCCTTCCCAGTCACGGCCGTCAAAGGCAATGCGTTTGCTGACCGTCAATGTCCCCGTTTCTACGCAGCGCAGGTTTACGCTCCAAGCTTCGGGGTGACTGCGCGGGCGGTAGAGCGGTTTAATTCCGCAGGCCTTGCAGAACATATGGACGGCTTGCCCCGTGTTAAATCGATACTCTGTCAGCGCATCTCGCCCCGAGAGCAATCGCAAATCCTGCTGCGGAACGAAGACATGCTCATAGCCTGTCATGTCGCACATCGAGCAATTACACTCCGTCACATCGACCTCGGCTGGCGCGTCAAATTCAAAGCGCACGGCCCCGCAATGACAGCCTCCTTTATGACGCGGCATTATTCAGACCCAATCGGGCTGCCAGGCGGCAGGGCTTTGGCGGGCGTGACAGGGTTAGCCTCAGGGGCCGCGCGAGAAAAGAAAGCCTCGATACGGCCTAACAGCCACGTATTCTTTGACCCGCTGCTGCGGCCTAAAACTGTAGCCACCTCGGTCAGCGCCGTATTTGCCGCCGCCTGTACGGCTGGGCTGCCCTCACTCCCAGCTAGCTCCATCAGAGCAAAAGCATAACGTGACTTTATCGCGAAAGCGATTTCCCCGGTTCTTCCCCGCTCGGACGCGCCCAAAACGCGGTCCGTGGTTGTTTCCAGCACATAGTCCAAAGATGGATACGCTCTGTCTCGCCGATGAAATTCCACGAGGCGCGCCGCGCGCTGTGGATGGAGCAATACATCGAAAGTCAAGTCCGCCGCTGTCTCTGCCGCGCTAATTGTATCAAAAGCTGGATAGGCCGTTTTCCGAAATAACTCACGGTCATTATCGGCAAAACTCCAAGACCCCAAACGAGGTGTGAGGTGGGATAGAACCTTGTCAGACAAATCAAGCGCCTGCGGGTCAATGGTTTCCAAAATGGCGTTGAGCGCGGCGCGCTGACGGGCGGGCGAAACAATTTCGCCGGGTCCTGCATTCTCACCATAAGTGAAAGACAGACCGCCAATCAGCTTCGCCGTCGCGGCTGTTTGAAAACGATGGTAGAGATAAATCGGAACAATCGCGGCGTTCAAATCAGATTGCGGACGACCCTTTGGCAAATTATCTGGACCGAAGCGTTCCAGCGCAAAGGCACGCACGGCCATCACATTTTTCAGGCTCGCAATGGGATCAGACCCGTTATCCCATACGCTCGCATCGGGATGAGCTGTCCCTACGCTTCGCCCATCTAAGTCGCCCACGAAGGTCAAGCTATTGGCTTCCGCCGTTTGCAAAAGCGTCTCTTTGTCTTCTGGTGACAAATCGCCATAGAGCCACTCTGCGCTAACCTTATCCCATTCTCCGATACCCACGCCATAAGCCTGAGAGACATCCAGAGCGCCATTTACGAGATGCACATCTGGCGCGGGATAATCCATAACCGTTGATTTGCCGTCCGAGCTACCCGCGAAATTATGGGCAAAACCGAGCGCATGCCCGACCTCATGGGCGGAGAGCTGACGAATACGTGCCAGCGCCAATTGCACAGGATCATCGGCCGCACCGCTGTCCGTTTTGCTTGCGCCGAGCAGGCCTTCGAAAATCATCCGGTCTTGCCGCACGCGCAGGCTGCCGAGGTTCACATGACCTTTCAGCATCTCGCCCGTGCGCGGATCAGACACACCGCCGCCATAAGACCAGCCCCGCGTTTGGCGATGCACCCATTGTACCGTGTTATAGCGAATATCGAGCGGATGCGCATCCTCAGGCAAAAGCTCTACTTTATAGGCGTCCTCCCAGCCTGCCGCTTCAAAGGCGTCTTCCCACCATTTTGCGCCGTCCACCAATGCCGAGCGAATGGGTTCGGGCGCGCCGCTATCGATATAAAAAATGATGGGTTTGACGACATTGCCCTCGGCGTCGCGTTCGAGTCGGTAGCGCCGCGCGAAGCGGGTTTCGATGTTCGCCGAAAGCGGGGCGGAATAATTATAATGCGTTTGTTCAATTACCCCGGCCCGCGGATCGGAGAGCGTTGGTTCAAAGCCAGCCTCGGGCAATCGCACAAAACTATGATGTTGGACCAGGGTTGCGTCTTTGCCATTGGCTGCCGTCGTGGCGACCTCTTGACCTGCATCGGCAGAACTAAGGGTAAAAAAGACATCGATTTCTACATTATCGGGGAAAGCAAAAGTGTTCTCCGTATCTACAAAAGTTCTATCTTTCGCGATAGAAAAACCGCCTTGTTTCGCGTCCTTAAAATATTGGACAAGGTTCAAACTATCCGACGTCAAAAACTCCGTCATATCGACGAGCGTGCTATCTGCCTTACCCTCAATAATCGGTAAGGCCGCTAAGAATGAGCGTGCAAAACTTTCTCTTACCGCACGGGCCTCAAGAGGATTGTCGGCGCTTGCA
Organism: uncultured Caulobacterales bacterium; assembly: GCA_938001915.1. Lineage (GTDB taxonomy): Bacteria > Pseudomonadota > Alphaproteobacteria > Caulobacterales > Maricaulaceae > Litorimonas. The sequence goes on from CALLBD010000116.1 coordinate 23,309, forward strand.
CGGTAGCGGAGGTTTTCTTCCTCAATAATGACTTTATCGCCCATTTTGCGAAAGGCGATGATGCGGCCGCCCTCACCCCAGCCACGATCTAATCCAACAGGGTTGGACCCAAGCCCTGCTGTGAGGCGCGCAGAATGAATGAGGCGCAAGCTAACACCGTCTTCGCCTGCCCCAGGCAAACGCGCAAAAACCCGATTAGTGTCTTTATCAACAAGAATATCGAAAAACCCTTCACGCAGCTCAAAGCCCGCTAAAGGGTTGGAGCTACGGCTCTCCTGTGCAGGCGGAGAACAGCTCGCGATGAAAAGAATGAGAGGGACAAGGAGAAGCTTTTTCATAGCCCCATTTAATCAGGGATACCCCTTGATGAAAAGAGGCCTCGGAAAGATTCCGTGAATTGAGCTTGTCCCCCGTCTCAACGCCTCGCAACATTCTCTTCGCGTAAATGCAAAATTTTAAGTGTGGGCACGCTGATGACGGGTATGCGGAGCATTAATTCGCCTTCTGAATTCGTATGGAAATAAATGGGACGTTCAAACCCACCCTCCAATTCATGTTCGCTTAGTGCCTCCCGGATAGCTGTCAACTCTTCATTGAAATTCATTGGAAAATCCAAACACCAATACAACAGCCTAAAATTTTCATTGGGTGCAACATCTCGATTGAGAGCAAATTGAATTGCATCGCAAACATCGCTTTTGCAGATTTTATCTTTTACCTTGTTTTTCACTAGTCCTGAAGGAATGTTGATAGGATATTTAGTAGATTATGTTATTGAAGAGGGCCCTCCTTATGGTCGCAAATTATGCTTAGAAAATCGACAGATATACCAGACTTTAATAGGCGGATACAAAGGTCTGTAAGAAGACTTTGTGAATTCGCAAAGTTTCACATCATGTGGTGTTTAGCGGCCAGTCTCTTTCTCTGTGCCTGCGCAACTTCACCTGCAGGAAACGCTACGAATTCGACCAAAATCACCCGGGCGGAAGCCAAGCGATTGGCCTGTCCCTCGCAAATCATCGCATCCGGCGCGACCACAGAAGATTGCAATTGCGTTGAAAACCATCTTTTTGAGATTGGGCAAAACCCAGGCGCTTTGAAAGGAAACAAAGTCGCCTCCACAATTGGTGTCGGCGGAGAGCAGGGCAAGCGCGATATCGCTATTGGCATATTGCGTCTGGACGCATTTGAACAATGCGGTTTCTTTGACCCAGCGCATCCTGTTTCAAGAAATTTACAAGCGCCTGCTAGCTAGCATATTCCCGAACATAACTATTCGGTCACAATTAATTCATGTTTAGATTCTGCGCCCCCATATTGCACAGCCTGAAAAGCCTCTTAAATCTGGAGAAGAATTCGTCAGTCAACTTTAAAGGACCCGACAATGAATCGTATATTAGTCCTCAGCGCGGCAGTTTCTGCGTTGATCATCTCCCCTATCGCCTTTCAATCTAACGCCGATGCGCAGGTTAATACACGCTCGCAAGCCATGACCGTGGACCCTGAACGTGGTGTTCTAACCATGGCTCCGCTTTTGGAACGCGTAACCCCGGCAGTCGTATCCATCCAGACAGTTCAAGGCAGTAAGCCATCAAATGCGGAACGCTCCCCCGAACAAGAAATGTTTGAACGGTTTTTCGGAGGCCGTATCCCAAACAATCGCGGTCCACGCGAGGGCCTAGGCTCAGGGGTCATTTTTGATGCTGGTGAGGGCCTAATTATCACGAATGAACACGTTATCAAAGACGCCGATGAGATTATCGTAACCTTTGAAGATCGCCGCGAAGTCGAAGCCGAGCTGATTGGCTCAGATCCGCAAACAGACTTAGCTTTGTTGAAAGTTGACGCGAGCGACCTTACCGAAATTCGGCTTGCAAAATCAGGGGAGGCCCGCGTTGGCGATTACGTCATTGCAGTTGGCAACCCTTTTGGCCTTTCCTCGACTGTCACCTCCGGCATTATTTCTGCGCTTGGCCGAGATCAACGCTCGGGCAATAATTATTCGAATTACATTCAAACCGATGCGTCAATAAACCCTGGGAACTCTGGCGGTGCGCTTGTGAATTCCAAAGGCGAGCTCATCGGAATCAACACAGCCATTCTCACCCGCTCAGGCGGTAATAATGGCATTGGGTTTGCGGTCCCAATCGTAACGGTCAAAAGCGTAATGAGCCAACTTAGAGAAACAGGCAAAGTTAGCCGCGGGCGTATTGGCGTGGTCATCCAGAGCGTTACGCCCGACCTCAGAGAAGCACTTGGGTTAAAATCTCTAGACGGCGCTTTCATCGCAGATGTCGGTGAAGACACACCGGCAGAAAAAGCTGGCTTGCAGGTCGAAGATATTATCGTCGAGTTTAACGGCGAAAAAATCCTCGACAATAATGACCTGCGAAATCTAGTTGGTTTGATGCAGCCCGGCAAAAGAGCCAGCGTAACTTATCTGCGTGACGGCAAACGCCGCACGACACGCATTACCGTCGAGGCCGCACCTGAGGTTGACACGGAGGTCATAAATGCGACCTCTTCGAATGATAAAGAGGCGATGCTCGAAGTTTTCGACGGCGCTGAAATTTCCAATATCCCTGATGAACTAGAGCTTCGCGGCGGCGACAAAGGTGTCTATGTTGTGGCGGTTGAGCGCGGATCTCGCGCTTTTCGGTCTGGCCTACGGAGAGGCGACGTTATTCGCCGGGTCGGAAAATCTGATATTGATGACCTTTCCGATTTTGAAGATGCGATAAATAGCGGCAAAGGCCCCTATGCCCTGCGCGTCGAACGACAGGGACAGAATTTATATCTCGCCGTTAAATAAAAAAAGCCCGTTCAATTGAGCGGGCTTTTTCATATTAGAATTTAGTAATTAAGGATGGGCGCGAGCCAGCGCTCAACGTCCTCTAGGCTCATATCTTTGCGGCGCGCATAATCCTCAACCTGATCTTTCTCAATTTTCCCGACGCCGAAATAAACAGAGTCTGGGTGAGAAAAATAAAGGCCGGAAACAGAGCTGGCGGGATGCATAGCAAAACTTTGCGTCAGCTCTATATTCGTTTCGGCGGTGGCATCCAAAATACGGAACAATGTTGCTTTTTCCGTATGATCTGGCTGCGCAGGATAGCCAGGTGCAGGGCGAATGCCGGCATATTTCTCTGCAATCAGATCATCACCCGCCGCCGTTTCATCTGGCGCATAGCCCCAGAATTCACGCCGAACGCGCTGATGTAAATGTTCCGCAAAGGCCTCGGCGAGACGGTCACAAAGCGCTTTAAACAAGATAGCATTATAGTCATCCCCGCTCTCTTCAAACCGCTTCGATTGCACGTCTTCCCCTAAGCCCGCTGTCACAGCAAAACCGCCAATATAATCACCCGCGGGCGCGCAGAAGTCTGAGATAGAATAGTTGGGTTTCCGCGAGGTCCCTTTGGAAATTTGTTGCCGCAGCCCGCGGAAATGCGCGAGCGTTTCCGACCGGCCCTCATTGGTAAAGACTTTTACATCATCGCCATTTTGCTCGGCAGGCCAAAATCCGAACACACCATTCGCACTGACCCATTTCTCAGAAATCATCTTATCGAGCATCGCATTGGCATCGCGGAATAAATCCCGCGCAGCCTCGCCGTAAGTTTCATTCTCAAGAATGGCGGGATAGCGACCCTTTAATTCCCATGTCGCAAAGAACGGCGTCCAATCAATGAAATCGCGTAGGTTTTCCAGCGGGTAATCTGTCAGCGTTTTTGTACCGAGGAAGCTTGGTTTAGGCGGCGAATAGGCCTTCCAATCGGTTGCCCACGCATTGTCCCGCGCTTCCTTAAGTGTCAGGCGAGACTTGGCAGATTGACCGCGCTGATGGGCTTCGCGGGATTTTGCATACTCCGCGCGAAGGCCAGCGGCATATTCCGCTTTCCCGTCGCCAAGAAGTTGCCCAACGACGCCGACTGCGCGGCTGGCGTCGGTCACGTAAACGGTCGCGCCAGCTTCATAGGCAGGTTCAATTTTTACCGCAGTATGCGTCTTCGAGGTCGTAGCTCCGCCAATCAAAAGTGGCATCGTCATTCCGCGGCGTTGCATCTCTTTGCCAACATAGACCATCTCATCCAGGCTTGGCGTGATAAGTCCCGACAGACCAATCATATCAACGTCATGTTCAATGGCCGCATCTAAGATTTTATCGCAGGGCACCATAACGCCGAGATCGACAACATCATATCCGTTACATTGCAGGACAACGCCAACAATATTCTTACCAATATCATGCACGTCACCTTTGACGGTTGCCATGAGGACCTTGCCATTTGACGTCCCCGCCGTTCCGAGCAGCTCCTTTTCTTCTTCCATATAAGGCAAGAGATGAGCGACGGAGGCTTTCATGACGCGCGCAGATTTCACGACTTGTGGTAGGAACATTTTGCCTGATCCAAATAAATCCCCGACAACATTCATCCCGTCCATCAACGGACCTTCGATGACATGCAAAGGACGCTCAGCGTTCTGGCGCGCCTCTTCTGTGTCCTCAACAATATAATCCGTGATGCCGCGCACCAAAGCATGTTCCAAACGCTTATTCACAGGCAGTGTTCGCCATTCGTCATTGACGACCTTAGCTTTGGCTTTTCCGTCGCCGCGATATTTTTCAGCGACATCCAATAATCTATCCGTGGCATCTGGACGTCGGTTCAGAATAACATCTTCAACACGCTCCCGAAGTTCATCGGGAATATCATCATAAATCGTCAGCTGTCCTGCGTTCACAATCGCCATATCCAAGCCCGCTGGAATAGCGTGGTAGAGGAACACAGAATGCATGGCTTCGCGTACAGGATTATTTCCACGAAACGCAAAACTCACATTTGATAATCCGCCCGAAATACGGGCATGCGGTAAATTCGCTTTGATACGTTTACAGGCCTCAAAAAAGGCCACGGCGTAATCATTATGTTCTTCAATCCCAGTCGCAACCGCGAAAATATTGGGATCAAAAATAATATCTTCGGGCGGAAAATTCACTTCATTTACAAGAAGGTTATAGGCCCTTTCGCAAATTTCAAATTTATGATCCGCCGTCTCCGCTTGGCCCTCTTCATCAAAGGCCATGATTACGGCAGCGGCGCCCAAGTCGCGGACTTTGCGCGCATGGGCGAGAAATTCTTCTTCACCTTCTTTCATCGAAATGGAATTGACCACCGCTTTGCCTTGGACGCATTTTAGCCCGGCTTCGAGCACTTCCCATTTGGAGCTATCAATCATGACAGGTACGCGAGAAATATCTGGTTCCCCCGCCATGAGCTGTAGGAATCGTGTCATGGCGGCGACGCCGTCAATCAGTCCATCATCCATATTCACATCAATAATCTGGGCGCCACTTTCGACTTGTTGACGCGCAACAGACAGAGCTTTCTCAAAATCATTATTAACGATGAGCTTTTTAAACCGCGCCGATCCCGCAACATTGGTGCGTTCGCCGATATTGATAAATTGTGTAGCCGCTGAGGACATATCTAGACCGCAATCTGAAAAGGTTCGAGACCTGACAAGCGTAAGGTCGGTTTAGGCGAAACAGGCACGCGCGGCGCATTTCCTGACGCGGCTTTAGCTATGGCTGCAATATGATCAGGCGTCGTGCCGCAACATCCGCCCAAAACATTCACGGTACCGCCTTTTATCCAAGGCGAAATTTGCCCTGTCATATCGGAAGGCGACTCATCATATTCCCCAAAGGCATTTGGTAATCCCGCATTGGGAAAAGCAATGACCCGCGTTTCTGCAACGCGGCTCAGGGCTTCGATATGTGGCCGCATTTCATCTGCGCCTAGCGCACAATTCAATCCCACCGCCCAAGGCTTGGCATGCGCGATAGAGATGTAGAAGGCTTCTGCGGTTTGTCCTGATAAAGTCCGTCCAGAGCGGTCCGTAATCGTACCCGAAATGAGTATCGGCTTCTCATAACCGACTGTCTCAAAGGTCTCGCGGCAGGCGGCAATCGCAGCTTTGCAATTCAATGTGTCAAATACAGTCTCAATGAGAATGGCATCCACAATATCGATCATCGCCGTGATTTGTTCAATGTAAGCATCTTTGACTTCATCAAAGGTCACATCGCGATATCCAGGGTCTTCCACCTTAGGCGAAATAGACAGAGTTTTATTCATAGGCCCGACGGACCCAAGAACAGCGCGGGGCTTTTCTGGCGTCTTCTTCGTCCAAGCATCAGCCGCTTCCCGTGCAACAATGGCCGAGGCTCTCGCGATTTCTGGCGCGAGGTCAGACATGCCGTAATCATCCTGACTGATAGAGGTCGCATTAAAAGAGTTTGTCTCAATCAAATCTGCCCCTGCATTCAAAAAAGCATCATGCACAGACCGGACAGCGGCCGGATTCGTCAAAACAAGAAGATCATTATTCCCTTTCAAAGGGCTTGGCCAATCCGCGAAACGTGTGCCGCGAAAATCATCTTCTTCCAATTGTTTCTTTTGCAACATCGTCCCCATTGCTCCATCGAGCATGAGAATTCGTTCAGCGCTAGCAGCCGTAATTTCGTCCCAGACGGACATAGCAATCTCCTATTTGCCGCTCACTTATCAGAACCGCGCGATAGAGTATATAAAGAAAATCTTATATGATGCAGATATATTTCAACAGCGACCCTTGATTTACTCACCTACCGCGTTAAAGGCCCGCTGTCGGTCACTCTATAGCGGAGTGCGAACATGGGAATGGAGTGCAAATCTCCGACGGCTCCCGCCGCTGTGAAATGCGAGGCGCGTGACAAATACCACTGGAAACCTCCGGGAAGGTGTCGCGCTCCGTTTGAGCATTAAGTCAGAAGACCTGCCGACGAGTCGCCAGCACGCACGGGCGGGATGCACCGAGGCGTAATGGGAAAGCTCGCAATCCTGCGCGCTCCTCCAATGACGACACAACAAACATCACCCGACTCTGCGTGAGCGGGATATTTTGGAGTGTGACATGAGGTCATTATTTTTGAGCGCGGCTATTGCCGCGATAGCCGCGCCCGCTTGGGGGCAGGCCCATATCTTGCATTCGGAAGAAATCAATAGCTCCTGCAGCACTATAGGTGGAGGCGGCGAATTCCTCGCGATTGGTTGCCCGTATTTTAAGGCTGACGAAATCATATCCATTGGCCAAGCCATTGGCGGACTCCAAACAGAACAGCTTACAAGCCCAGCCTCCATCCTCACCCAAGCAGAAATCCGCGCGCGCAACCAAGGTGTGGTCGCTGACCTCCTGCGTACCATCCCCGGCCTTTCCGTTAGCCAAAGCGGCGGCGCGGGGGCGCTCACGCAAATCCGTTTGCGCGGCTCCGAAGCCAATCATGTCACCGTCATTATTGACGGCGTAGAGGCGGCTAACCCGTCCGATGGCGCGTTTGATTTTGGCGGGCTTCGCACAGAGGACATCGTCAAAATCGAAGTGCTGCGCGGCGAGCAATCCGCGCTCTTCGGTTCGGACGCGATTGGCGGCGTTATCAATATCATCACCCGCGCAGGCAGCACATCTGAAAGCTGGCGCGCCAGCTTTGAGGGTGGTAGCCGCGACACATATGAAGGCCAAGTCAGCGCCGTCATGCCCCTCGGCGATGCAGCGCTGTCCCTTAATGGCAATCTGTTCAACACCGAAGGTTTTGATATTTCTGGCCTTGGCGGCGAACAAGACGGCACGGAGAGCCGCGCGCTTAACATTGGTCTCAATACTGTCGAACTTGGCCCCGTCATCCTTTCGGGGAAATATGGACATAGCACACGCGATACAGAATTTGACTCCGACTCCGATTTTGACGGACGATTAAATAACACAGTCGATGAGACCGAAGTACAAATTGAAACATTCCGTTTGGATGCCCGTTTTAACCTCGCAGGCTTTGATCATAAAATCTCTGGCTTCCAATCCGAGACAGATACGGACACCGTCGGCGGCTTTTCCACCCGCTCCATCGGTACGCGCTCTGGCGTGAATTGGGCCGCGAAACGTGAGTTCGCTGACCAGCATAGTTTCACCGCCCTCATTGAAGCGGAACGCGAAACCTATCGCATTATCCCGAATTTCACGGAGGCCGATGCGGAACCCGATAATACGGCCTATGCCGTCGCGGGTGACTATCGCTTCACATCTGACAATCTGACCCTAACCGCGTCAGGCAGATATGACATCAATGACCTCTTCCAAGATTCCACCACATGGCGACTCGGCGCGGGCTATGGGTTCTCTTGGGACGGCCGCCTGCGGGCTTCCGTTGGGACGGGCGTCAAAAACCCAACTCTGATTGAGCTATTTGGTTTCTTCCCCTCGACCAATTTTATCGGCAATCCTGACCTTGAGCCTGAGAGCTCCTTGGGCGTGTCCATTGGATATGAGCAATCCATTGGTGATTTCAATTTCAGCATTGATGCCTTCCGCTCCGAACTCAGTGATGAAATCACAACGCTGTTCAATCCTGACTTCTCGACCACTGTCGTCAACCTCGACACCGACAGCTCGCGCCAAGGCATTGAGCTGGCGGCGGATTGGTCAACGGACGCATTTCAACTCTCAGGTTCCGCGAGTTTCCTCGACTCCGAACAAGACGACATTGAGGAGATACGCCGCCCAAATTTCCTCGCGAGCGTAACGGGAACGTGGACGCCAACGGGTAGTCTCGCTCTTACCGTATCAGTCGACCATAATGGCGAACAGCTCGACACAGATTTCGCGACTTTCCAAAATGTCGAGCTCGACAGCTTTACCCTCCTCGGCGCGAATGCGCGGTATAAATTAAATGACCACGTTGCCCTCACCTTCCGCGGGTCAAACCTGCTGGATGAGGACTATCAAGAAGTCGTCGGATTTGCCTCTGCGGGCCGCGGCGTCTTCGGCGGATTAGAGGTCGGTTTTTAACGGCCTGGCCTCACGATTTCCGCGTCCACCGTATCAATCACGGCCTCGCCTTTAAAGGCGTAATAGCGCTGAACGGAATAGCCCTGCTCTCTAAGTTCAGAGAGCAGGCTCTCCTCCCCCAAAAGATGCGCGGTTCCCACGGCAACAAATCCCGTCCCGCTATCTTCCATAAAGCGCGCGAGTGTATTCGCCCAAGCTCGATTACGGTCCCGCAAAAGCCGATTGAAAACTTCAGGCGAGCGTGACTTCATCGGCCGCACCAAATTATCCGTCAGATAGTCTGTACCGCCCACCGACCATTGCTCCGCAATGCGCGTGGCATCAAACCCGAGCGCGTTAAATTTATCCAATGTCTCCGTCAGAATTTTAAGCTGCGTCAATTCATCCAATTCCGCGGTGGCCCGAATTTGGTCTTCCAGACTTTCCAAATAAATGACATTTTTACCTTCCCGCGCCGCGCGAGATTTCAGCGCTTCATCCGCAGAGAGTTCCGCCGAAAGCCCCGCATCTTGCGCGGCAGCAAAGGTCAAAAATTCAGAGGCCAGCCAAGGCTGCATACCATCCAAAGCGGCAATCGTCAGATCGCCATTATTCGCGGCCGCCTCGAGCAGGTTTAATTGATAATTATCCAGCCTATCCGACAAACGCAGACCATCACTACGCAGACCTAAGCTCGTGGTTAGGACTGTCGCCTCGACTTGGGTGTCCGGACCCGTATCCACCTCAAAAAATATCGTACCCGCTTCATCAAAGGCTTGGCGCATGTCCTCACGCTGCCAGACCAAATCATCGGGCAACATATGCACCGTCCCATAAAGATAGAGCGTAGAGTCAAAATCTTTTGCCACCCAAATGGCGGGACCGTCATTGCGGGCGCGGGCGTCGCTTACTCGCTCAGAGACAGAATCCGTTGCGGTTTGTGCGCCGTTGGTCGGCGAACACCCCATAAGGAGCGCGGCAAAAACGAAAGCGGGGAGATATCGTGTCATGAATTTACATCTGGGCGCTTCGTTCAAACGTTTCAACCGCTGGACAGCACGCCATTGCAGCGCTATGGGACGCACCGCTCGCACCCTTAGCTCAGCTGGATAGAGCGCTGCCCTCCGAAGGCAGAGGTCAGAGGTTCGAATCCTCTAGGGTGCGCCATATTTTACTCCCATATAAAAGACGTCTTAATTATCCGCCCAAGCGTCATCGCTTGCAGGCCCTTCTCCCTTTCAGGACAGCTCTGCCGAAATCTCATAATCGGGAAGTTAGGACCGCCCGCGTGGTCGGTCCTCGCGACGGAGTACCGAAATAGAGTTTTGTTTTACGCAAAGACCGCACATCCGATTGTAAGACGGACACACAAACCACGCGGCAGCAGTTTTTGATGCAACGGTTCGTGCAATTCGCGTCCGCGAAATGCACAAGGTCCCACAGTTAATCCGTTCCGGTCATGCAAATCGTGACACCTCATCATCTGGTTAGGATGATTTGGCATGCCCATCTCGAATGTTTCCT
>CALLBD010000117.1 GCA_938001915.1 uncultured Caulobacterales bacterium
TGACACTGTGGCCTCTATCTGTGACCTGCGCCACAGCCCCTAATTTAAACTCTTCTGTATATCGAATACGACCGCCCATAAGACACTCTCCTTGCTTCCAGTTTTACCAAACAAGGTGTCTACAAAGCTAGGGACACATCACCTATTGGGCTCGACAATAGAAACATCGATAATACATTATAGAAAAATGAAGGTTTCAATCGTCAAAAATTCGCAAGTGGGAAAATTATCTTTTAATTCTAATTCAATTGCGGGTGGCTGAATTTTTGGGTTGACCGCGAAGAGATGAATTGTGCGCCGTTTACTCTTGAAAGGTTTTCGAGCTAGGCAACCTTGTGCAGATTAGATTTGGTCGCTTACGACCCTAAATTTAGGCTGCCCAAAGCATTCTCTATAGATGATTTTTCATACGGCTTTTGGACTACAGGGGCATTTTCAAACCGCTTTGTAATCTCGGCGGCATCCCCGTAACCCGTAGCAAAGGCAAATGGAATGCCTGATTCAACTAAAAGAGCCGCAATGGGTTCGCTCGTTTCAACACCTAAGTTTACATCCAACAAAGCGAAGCTGAAGGTCGTGTTTGCGATCGCATCCAGTGCAGACATTACGTTTGATGTTACCGTCACCGAATCTGCTCCCAAACTTCCCATCATATCCTCGGCGTCCATGGCGATAATAATATTATCTTCAACGACTAAAACATGCCCAGATAATTGTGGCGTAACTGCAGGCGTCTGTGGATTTTCGACAGGCATATCGTCCTTCATAGGGAAATCTTGCTTGAATTCAGAAACAAACGAGGCGGGAATTGAGAATTGCGCCTCAAGCCCTGTGAATTTATAAGAAACATCAGATGTCCCCTTCAATTCAAAAGGAATTGACCGTTCAATTATTGTCGTGCCAAAGCCCTTCCGGGTCGGAGTTTTTTGAATCGGTGGCCCGCCTTTTTCGCGCCAGAAAATATCTACTCCCGCGTCTTTATTCCTAGCCATTGTCACATCAACAGTGCCCCGTGAGTCAATCAATGCGCCATATTTCATGGAATTTGTCATCAGTTCATGGACAACTAGGGAGAGTGTCGTGAATGCGGGAGGCGTTAGCATAGCATCGGGGCCAAAGATATTTATCTGGTCTTTTTTGCCGTCTAAATAGGCCGCCGCTTCTGTTTGGATGAGTTCTCGGGCTGAGGCTGGGCTCCAATTTTCTTTTGTTATCTGGTCATGTGCTAGCGCCAATGCATGTACCCGACCCCCCACGATATTTGTAAATTCGGCTACGGTGGTGGCATCATCCTTACTTTGATTGATAAGCCCCTTTATCAAATTCAATATATTCCTGACGCGGTGATTGAGTTCCGCAATGAGCAATTCTTGACTTTTTTGGGCTTTTGCCCTCTCTTTTAGGGAGGCGTCTGACAGCCTTAGTATGACCTCTAATAGCGTGATACGAAGAGCTTCCGCCGCACGTCGTTCGCCAGATGTCCAAGCCACGCAGCTATTCCGGACAACTTCTTGCCACACGGCAAAACTACTTCGAGGGGTCAGGCGTGCGCCATGCGCGCCCACCTTTACAGGTTTATTAGGGTTGCCCGCCCAATTAACCATACTGGCAACTTCCTGACGGCAGAGGACGATATAGTCCCGAGGCTTGCGGGAGACTGGTAATACCAAAATCCCTGCCGTCCGATCGCTAAACTTTTCTCCATCAGGATAAATTGAAGATAGGTTTTTTGTTGCAAATATTCGGCTGACTTCAGTCGTGTTCAGAAATTTTACAACACCTTTAAACTCTTCTTTGGTCGGGGTTTGACCAACGGCCTTGAAATTTCCGTCAATCCAACCAATCGCTCCGTCAAACGGAATAACCGTTTTTATATTCCCAAGAATTGCGTCTAAGTTTTCAAAAATAGATACACCATCGGCGAGTTGAGACATAAGGGTGTCATGCAGGCCTTGCGCCTTTACGTGCTCCGCTCGCTCTATGTCACTCTCTTGCTGATCTAAAATGAAAGCGAAAAGTTGACCGAATAGCTCCGCTGCGGACCGTATTGTATAGCTTAACGTTTTAGGTATATCATTGTGGCAGGCGAATAGACCCCATAGCTCCCCCCTCTTTAAAATCGAAATAGACATTGAAGCCCCGACTCCCATGTTTTTTAAATATTCGAGGTGGATGGGTGAGACAGCGCGAGACGCACTCAGGGATAAATCCAAAGGTTGTCCTTCAGGGTTTAGAGTAGGGATAATTTTTATCCCCTCATCAGAGACATCGGCGATAATCCTCAATAAGCTGCGAGTATATAAAGCGCGCGCCTGTTTTGGGATATCTGAAGCGGGATAGCGCAAGCCTAAAAAGGACTCTCTCTGGCCATTTAGAGACTCAGCGATTACTGAACCAGAGCCCATTTCGTCAAATTTGTAGACCATAACCCGGTCAAAACCAATTAACGCACGTAACTGTCTTGCTGCGACACCGCATAATTGGTCTGTAGTTTCAGCGTTACCAATGCGCTCGATCATTGGTTTTACGTAAGAACTGTGATCAACCCGATTAGTGTCAATGTTAGTGTGCTTTTCAAGCTCTAAAATGAAATATCGGCCCGAAAGATGCACTGCCACATCGAAAAGTTGACTGCTGTCTGTCAGCTTGAGACCGAATAACCTCTCTATTGAGTCAGGGCCATTGAGTAGTTGTAATCGCGTTCGAATTTCATGGATGGAGTTGGCATTCAGAATTTGATCTACTGGAACACCAAGTGCGTCTTCAGCACTTATTCCGATAAATTTGTCAAGGTTTTTTGAGGCATGATTAACTATCCAGTCAGGCGAAATAGCGAGTAACGCGGCGAATGATTGCACACGTCCCAAAATATGAATAGGTTCCTTGTCGCAGGTTGTCAGATCAAAGTTTTCATCTGGCCGCTCAATTGTCCCCTTGTTATGATCCATTTAAAATTCCCGCTTCACCTTCTCACTTGCCGCTGACTACCCTTGAGGCAAAGCTAGCTGATTTTATGACATAATCAACTATACTAAGTTTAAGTGCAAACAGATCCAAATATATCAAGATAGTCTCCCAATGAGATGACTCTATAGACTGGCCGCAAAACGAACCAGTCCTTTCGACGTTAAATTTGACGATGATGTTCCCATTATTATGTTGACCTTACTTCTCTAGGGGGACCTCGCCATAACATAAGTTAATTACACGGAAAGCGTAACAGTTTTTCCAATGAGGACTGAAAAGCGGGGGTGTCGTATTTTGGCAGTTAATTTACATTATATCCAAGGCAATAGCCGCAAGCCAAACACGTCGGTTTGGAAGCCCTCCGCGTATGTTTAAACAGTCATAGATATATCTTGGTTGTTATTTTAGATCAAAACCACTTGAGCTTTCGGAAGATCCAAATTTGCACGCAAACTAAAACAATAAGCATAGCGCAAAAGATTAGAAAAGCTGTAGGATTATCGGTACCGGGTATTCCCCCAATGTTTATGCCCAAAAGGCCCGTTAAAAAGCCCAAGGGAAGAAAAATTGCCGCAATTACTGAAAGTACGTAGGTGTTTTTATTGAGTTTATCGGCAATCAAGCTCGCAATCTCGTCTTTAACAATTTGTGCCCGCTCTCTAATCGCGTCTAATTCTTCAACATATCTTACGGTCATATTATGCTTTTCTTGCAATTGCCGCCTAGAAATTTCTGATAGCCAAGAGATTTCTGAAGAGCGAAATTGGGCTATCGCATCTCTTTGAGGCGCTAAGTGTCGTCGGAACATTATCGATTGCTTGCGAACACCAATAATGTCTTTGCGTAAGGATAGGTCAGCCGACTCAAGAATAGCTTCTTCAATATTGTCGGTGCTTTCATCTAAATCCGAGAGAATGTGTTGAAAGCGTTGAACCAGATGCGTGATCAGGTGTAGCGCAAATTCACCCGACGTCTTTGGGCCTTTTCCGCGATTTAAGGAATCGGCAATACTCTTAACGGCTCTTACTGGCCGTCTTTGAAGGCTGATTATGCGGTGCGCGTCGATAAAGAGTCGGACGGAAACCATGTCTTCAGAATTTTCACCCGCGTTGCAATTTACGCCTCTCAAAATCAAAAGACAACCATCTTCAATTTGAGTGATGCGCGGTCTGGTTTCGTCTTCAAGCAAAGCTTGAATGATAAAAGGATCTAAATAGGACACTTCTTTTTCTAGCCAAGCTTGCGTGTCCTCATGTTCCGCATTTAGGTGAACCCAAGCTAATTCATCAGCCTCAAGCTCTCTCGACAATGCGTCTAGGTTAATTACCTCTCCGGTTCCATCCCCGTTTATTTTAGTCGCAATCAGAATATGGGATGTCATCTACCCCTCCAGATTCAAAAACTCAGACTTGAGTTTGAGAGTATATCCTTAGCATTGGTTTTTCTACCTATAAAACGCCTCAATGGTTGGAGCGATATCTTTGGATTTTGCCGATGTCCTATGGGCGTGTTTCCTCTCCAATCAATTGCTTGCTTATATAGGTAAAGTGAAATCATGTTAGCGCAGTCTTCAAAATGTGTCCCCGAATTGGAGGATTTGTCGTGACTCTATTCTTGAAACGGTCTGAAAAAGTTTAAAAATCTTTAAGATACGGGGAACCAAATCTGCGTCAATGGATTTAGGAAGTACGGATCATTGAAGAGGTGCCCACAGACTGTAAGAACTGCGTTCCCCTTGCCCCACTTTCTTACATCCCTCGTCAATGATCCATGTCTTTTGCTGATGCTAAGCCGACCGCTTACATCGACTAAAAACTGTTTGAAGCATGTTAGGAAAAACGATGAAGTCTATTGAAGTTTTAGCAATTATTGCCATTGGCTGCGTACTTACCATTCCAAGTTTGGCGGCAGCTGAGCCCGCTCCGGTTGAAAACGACAACGGTACTCAGCCGACGATTTTTCAGGCCGTGAGCACTCAATCCGATACACTGAACTCTACTTCTCAGGTCGAAGAAAACCTGGAAGGTTTTGAGGGGTCTCTCTCTGATCGCAACACATTCGTCGTGGAGGATAATACAGGTGATGTATTCATCAATCATATCGTCGAGGACAAAGACTTGTCGCTTGTCGACACTGATGTGAAAGTTATTGATACATATGAATTTACGTATCAGGGTCAGACATTTCAAAACAGAATTGTACAGGACTAAACTTTTTGTATTCCTGCCGCGGGGGCGTGAGGCCCACGCTCCCGTGAAATTACCTTGCACCCACAATTCATACGACGCTTAAAGGGTTAAAACACTACTTCGCTGACGCGTTTATTTTTGGCAATCGGGAATGTCTTCCTGATTACAATGAAACCGAAAACGGAATTCACTTAGAATAATCGTTAAGAAGTCCCTATCCCAAAAAGACAGATCCCTCTGGATATTTTATTCTAGGCGCTGTTTTGGACGCCAGGAAGAAACCGAGCGTTAAAGGGCCTAAACGCCCAAGAAACATTATCAGAGAGATAATTGCGCGACCAAAATCATTTAGCTCCCCTGTCGCGCCTTGACTCAATCCCACCGTCCCAAATGCAGAAGTTACTTCAAAGGCAGCAATCAAAAAATCAATATCATGTGTCGCAATAATTAAGAAAAGCCCCGTCAAAATGACAAAAAGGCTGATGCTAAGCAGTGCCATAACCTTGAGCCCTTGTTGAAGGCCAATGCTATATCCAAAGGCTCGCATCTTTCCTGAATTACGAAAGAAAGCGATTGTAGCCAATAATAAAACAACAGCGGTTGTAACTTTTATGCCGCCCGCGGTGGAAGTGCTGCCGCCTCCAATAACCATCAATACCATTGTCATAAGAGTGGTGCTATCATTCATCGCGGCCGTGTTCATTGTGTTAAAACCTGCTGTTCGCGGCGTAACCGCTTCAAACCAGATGGCGTTTATTTTTTCAGAAACGGTGTTTAGTCCTGCGAGTGTCGCGGGATTATTCCACTCTAGGACAGCATATCCAAGACAGGAGAGCGCGAGTAAGACTATCGTACCCGCTAGCATTAAGCGCGTATGGAGAGAAAATTTCTGCCATCTTCCATAGATAAGTATGTCTGACATGACCGCAAATCCAAGACCCGCAATGATGAATTGAATGGAAATTGTAAAAATAACAATCGGGTTGTCTACATAGTTCATCAGACTGTCCGTAAAGAGAGAAAAACCGGCATTGTTGAAGGCCGATATTGAATGAAATGCAGACTGCCAAAGGCCCTCATGCCACCCAAGTTCTGGCACAAATACTGTTGCTAAAAGGATTACGCCGGCCAGCTCGCAGATAAAGACTACCTTAAAAACCACCCATACAATATCAATGAGGCCTCCTAATGATGATAAACCCATTTCCTCTCTGAGAAATTGTCGTTGAGTTAGTCCAATTTGCATACCCAATGACGAGAGGACGATAACGGCAAACGTCATCAATCCCATTCCGCCCAACTGAATGAGAAGCATTATCACGCCTTGGCCGAAAGTTGAGAAGGCTGTTCCCGTATCGACGACTACCAGACCTGTCACGGTAACGGCCGATGTTGCGGTGAAGAAGGCATCCGACCATGAAATGGATTGATCGGAGGCAATCGGGAGCAATAATAAACCAGCTCCAATCGTTATCCAAGATAAATATAAAAGCGCTAAAAGCGCTGGTGCCGGTAGATTAAACAAACGTTTCATACGGTATTATTTTAAATCTGAAAATTTACGAAGCTCACTTCGCGTGCCGACAAGCACAAGCTTATCCCTATCCTTTAGGGTCTCAGAATAGTCGGCATAACTGATGAAACACTCGTTCGTGAAAACACCCACACATGAGAGCCTGTAGGATTTCCCAAGATTTACGTTGGCTAATGACTTGCCTTCGAGAGAGCTGTGAACTTTCATCATGACAATATATTGGCCGTTTCCTAATGACATGAAATCCTCAACATGAGGGTTGTGAATAATATGAGCTATCTGGGTGCCAAAACGCTGCTCAGGCAAAACAACATTATGTACGCCGATAGCTTTGAGTATTTTTTTTTGTGTTTCGGTCTGAGCTTTGACCCAAACTTGCTGGCAGCCCAACTCAATTGCATTCATAGCTGCCAGAATGCTTGCTTCAGTGTTTTCGCCTATAGAAACCAGCACGGCATCGTAAGTCTCTAATGCGCATTGAGAGAGTGCCTTCTCATCTGTAGCATCTGCTTGGACCGAAGACTTGATCTCATCGCAAATCATACTGACTCGCGCTGGGTCATCATCAATTCCCAGGACATTGTCGCCCATTCGGGTCAACTCTCGTGCTACGGATATGCCAAATGTGCCCAAGCCTATAATGGCAATATTTCTAGATTTATTTGCCATCTGATAGTCTCCGAATGATGCTTATGCTCCAGAATTATATGAGATAAAACATATTCAAAATACAATAGTTCGGAAATACTATATCGCCAAGCGGCTTCTTGAGTTTCTATCCGTCCCGATCCAGGGTTTGACGCCCTTTATACGTCAATCTGACAACTCCATCGAAAGTTTATGCGGTTGCGGTTGCGCCGCCTTGCATCCAACTTTCAAAGACTTTGTCTTCTTCTCTGTTGATTGTTCAAGGTTTTACTGCTTTGGTATTTGCCTGTAATCTAAATCAGCACGATGATTGAGATTTGTCTATCTTATTCGTGAACGAGGTCTAACGCCGTGACAGCCGATCCCAGCTTTGCCTCAATTATTCCAATTATCGTCACCCTCATACTGTCATTGTTCACCCGCAATGTGGTCATTGGGCTATTCTTTGGAATACTTTCTGGTGTCTTCTTACTATATGGTTTCAACCCAATTGTTGCGATGGATAAGCTGATTGGACAATATCTCGTAGGACAGGTTTCTGATAGCTATAACGCATCAGTCATTACACTCTTAGTATTCATTGGCGGGTTTATCCATTTGATAGAAAAATCTGGCGGTGGACCGGCTTTTGCTAACTCTGTCACGAGATACATTGATTCAAAACGTAAAGGGCAAATTTTCGCATGGATGGGTGGGGTTCTGTTGTTTTTTTCTGACATTGGAACGCCGCTAATTGTCGGGCCCATTTTTCAACCTCTTTTTGATAAGATGAAATTGTCCAGAGAAAAACTAGCCATGATTGTGGACTCAACCGCTTCACCCGTGGCGATTCTTGTGCCGTTTATCGGTTGGGGAGTTTACATAATGAGCCTGATTGATAACGAAATTGGGGTCCTTTACCCAGATTTAAACTCTCTTGAAATTTTTGTGGAGGCTGTGCCTTTTCAGTTTTACGCCATTTTAGCTGTGCTTCTTGTTCCATGGGTGACAATTAGCCTGGCTGATATTGGGCCCATGGCGGCCGCTGAACGGGCGGCCTCAAAGGGTTTAGCAAGCCGCGGTATGTTGAAGGGTGAAGACGGAAAGGCCCCTGAAATTTTCACCCATGAAAAGGCAAGCGCTAGTTTTGTTTTTATTCCGCTTCTCCTTCTCGCGGCGACATTGCTTATTGTCATCATACCGCTGGGGTTTCCAAGCAAACCTGTGCCCGGCGCGATTTTCAGGACGGCGCTAGCGACGGGATATTTTTTTGCAGCTGTTGCAATCATTCTGTTAATGGCGAAGCGGGGCGTTCGGCCGTTAATGCAAAGCATAGGTCTTTACCTAAAGGGTATGAACGGCATGATGCAAATCGCCATTATTTTAGTTTTGGCCTGGAGTCTGAGCGTGATTGGCAAGGATCTCGGCGCGCCCGACTATATTGCTGGCGTTGTTGAAAATGGATTTCCGCCTTGGTTACTTCCGGCTATTGTTTTTCTGCTCGGTGGGATAATTTCATTTGCAACGGGATCATCTTGGGGGACATTTGCTTTGATGTTTCCACTTGTAATTCCTGCTGCCGCCGCGATTGATGCACCTTTAGTGGTTGTCGTCGCGTCAGTCCTGTCGGGCGGGTTATTTGGAGATCATTGCTCGCCTATTTCGGACTCAACGATTTTGTCATCAACAGGCGCAGGATGTAACCAATTCGAGCATTTCAGAACGCAACTCCCCTACGCCTTCCTGAACGGTTGTGTAGCCTTTTGTGTGTTTTTATTAGCGGGCCTTTATCCAAACCCCCTTTTAATCTTCCTCGCTTTAGGCATTCAAATAGCCGTATTATTCTCAGTCACGAAATTTACGGTTCGCCATACAAAATTAATTGCCTAGGCGAATAATATAGCCGAATTAGCGGCATGTTGTATAAATTCTAACTCGGGTGGATGGTGAGTAAAGGTGACGAAAACTCCGCATATTTTAGTAATTTCACTGGGCGGGACCATTGCACTCGCTGTAAAAGACGGGCGAGCGGTGTCAACTGATGGCGCTGACTCACTTATCAATATCACTACTATACCAGAAACGGACATAAGGTGGTCGGTCCAAGACTTCATCAAGAAAGACAGCATCGATATCACACTCGTTGATTTGTCCAGATTGTGTCTTTTAATACACTCGAAAAGTACAGAGTTTGACGGCTTTATTGTGACATCAGGGACAGATACCTTAGAGGAAGTGTCCTATTTCCTTCATGAGGCCTTCAGAAGCCGACTTAATATAATTGTCACAGGTGCCATGCGCCCGCCCTATTCGAAAGACTTCGATGGAAATATAAATTTTGACTTGGCGGCGGCGACATGTCTCTCTCACATGGAGGAAAGAAGCGGCGTATATGTAGCCATTTCTGGATGTGTTATACGCGCCAAAGATGTCGTCAAAAAAAGCTCAATGCGGTTGAATTCTTTTGAACCTATTTATGATGACAATATTAACCTGGCCTCGCAAACGACATCTACTCGGCATTATCAGTTATTAGAGAGCGGGTTCGCGAATGCACCTTTCTTTGATGCCATTAATATTCCAATCATTGCGGTTTCTATTGGGTCAAGCTTGGATTTGGCAAGGCTTGAAGATGCAGATGGATGTGTAATCTCTTGTCCCGGAGCCTTCTCTCTTCCTGAAGCCATAGTTCCCCAACTTCAGGTCTTAGCCGCCCAAATACCTGTGGTGCTTGCCAGCCGTTGTATCCACAACCCGCCCGTGCCAGATAGTATATATCCAGGATATCTTGAAAAGCAGGAGGCACGAGGCTTTTTAATTTGCGAATATGTTGGACTTTCTCCGCAGCAATCTAGATTAAAACTAGTTTTTGATATTCTTAGAGCGGGCCAAATAGAGCAATAGGAAGTGCTGAGGGCGGTTTTGCCGCGTTAACGGGACTTTGTCACGTTAACGAAATTGACCCTGGTCTCCGGCATTCTGGCATTTTACTGGCACACTGATGTCGTGGCCAATTCCCATTCCATGTCGGCTTTATGTCTGAATTTACGGAGTGTGTTTCTGGGGATGAGGCGGCATCTTGGCCTTCCCCCTTAAAAGTGATCCATTTTAAAAGTTAGAGATTTGGCTATTTTGAGCTTGAAGGAGCACAGTATGGCTAGAAAACGCTACACCCCTGAACAGATTATCGCGATGCTGCGAGAGGCTGAAGTCAAATTATCTCAAGGCGAGAAGACAGGCGCGATCTGTCGATCACTCGGGGTATCAGAACAAAGTTACTATCGATGGCGTCGTGAGTATGGAGGGCTGAAGGTCTCTCAGGCTCGGCGATTGAAAGACCTTGAGAAAGAAAATCAACGGCTACGAAAAGCCGTGTCCAATCTCACTTTAGACGCGCTCATCTTGAAGGAGGCTATTGAGGGAAAGTACTGAGCCCTTCACGCCGCCGTTTGGCCGTTGATCATGTCCGTGCGGCGCTCGGTTGTTCCGAGCGTCGTGCGTGTGAGGCTCTGAGCCAACACCGTTCTACACAGAGAAGGCCAAAGGTCATATGTGATGACGAAGCTGCCTTGACGGCTGATATTATCCGCCTTGCATCTGAATACGGTCGTTATGGCTATCGCCGGATTACGGCATTGCTGAGACGCGAAGGTTGGACGGTTAACTTCAAAAGAGTTGAACGAATATGGCGACGTGAAGGGCTAAAAGTCCCGCAAAAGCAGCCGAAACGCGGTAGGTTGTGGTTCAATGATGGATCTTGCGTACGGCTTCGGCCAAAACATAAGGGCCATGTCTGGTCATATGACTTTATCGCAGATCGCACCCATGACGGCCGTGCCTTCCGCATGCTCACTGTCATAGATGAGTACACGCGGGAATGCTTGGCGATCCATGTGCAGCGCAAGCTCAAACATGATGACGTGCTGGCTGTTCTCACCGATCTATTCACGCGTCACGGGCCGCCAGAACACATCCGCTCCGATAACGGCTCTGAGTTCACGGCGATAGCTGTGCGAGAATGGCTGGAGAAAGTGAAAGTCAAAACGCTGTATATCACACCCGGTTCACCCTGGGAGAATGGCTATAACGAAAGCTTTAACGGCAAGCTCCGCGATGAACTGCTCAATGGAGAAATTTTCTACACACTCAAGGAGGCTCAAATCCTAATCAAACGCTGGAGACATCATTATAACACCATCAGGCCACACAGTTCGCTTGGCTATCGACCACCGACACCAGAAACTATCTTGCCTCGCCCTGTTGGGCTGCCCTACACTGCGTTACGGTCAGCCCAACAGGGCGACCATAACCGCCAAACTCTAACTTAAAAGGCGGACCACTTAATAGGGGCAGGTCAGTCTACGCCGTCCGCGCTTTTGACAATGCGCTGCTCGCTCTCATCATGGGTATAGCGCGCTACATCTTCGCCGTTGCGCGTAATCGTGGTCAGGCGTCCGCGATCATTGCTCCGGTTCAGAGTTTCCAAAATCTTTCAAAAACTGAAATGTTTCATTATCTGTTTTAGGTGTGTATCGTTTTATATACGGCTTAAATTTCCGATACCGTAAACTATTTAAAAGCAATAAAAGGCCTAACGAAACAATCAACCAAAGAATGAGCATTAGCTTAGAAGCAGAAAACATAAAATATTCTAAGTATAAATATAGTAACAACAATGGCATCAACATGCACATTGTGAGGTATAGGCCATCTGCAATCCAACTTAATGGAAATACAGCTTCTCTACGGCGCGACCAGCCTAATGTTGATATGCCAACCCTTCGTCTCTGTTCTGGTGCCAGTAACAGATGAATCTCAGAAAGCTCAAAGGAATACCCATATGCAAAGTAAAACTTCAACATAAGAATACGGATATAATGCGCGATAAATTGCCAAACTACAGCAACAACAAAAAATAAAAACAGAGTAATAGACTCCTCCAATCAGTTGAAAAGTTTCTGTCAACACGACAAAGGAAACTTAACATGTGCAATTTGAAACGCCAGATGCCTCCCTGCCAAATAAGTTATTGAATGTCACATTAGTTTCTTCTCCCAAAATTTCTTTGCTGAGAAAACCTGTAGAATTTGTGACAAAATTAGTTCCGAGCGAACCAAAAAAGCTTGCATTTTGAGATACGGATTGGCCAGTTACATATTGCAGGCTGGGCTAAAAGGCGGAAAATAGCCGGATTGAAACAGCAAGACCTATGGTTCGTTGTTCCAGGTGGGCATTGGATTCAAAACGGCTGAAGGCCGAACTGCG
Source organism: uncultured Caulobacterales bacterium (assembly GCA_938001915.1). GTDB lineage: Bacteria > Pseudomonadota > Alphaproteobacteria > Caulobacterales > Maricaulaceae > Litorimonas. The sequence goes on from CALLBD010000117.1 coordinate 12,583, forward strand.
CCGTGTCACCGAGGCGCGACATTCCAAAAAAGGCCACGGCCCCCGACCGGCAGGTAATGGCGTAGCAAATACCGAGAGGCGTAAGGTTCATGATGATCTGCTGAGCCTTGGCGAACGCTGCGCTCCCAACACAGTAGCCAAGCTTATGCACGGCGCGTGATTACGGGCGCAGGTCGGCTATAAACGCCGTCCAGGCAAGTATGGAACCAAGCCTGCTATCGTGGCCGCTAATCAGTTGCAGCAGGACTTCAACGTTGATGCTCCTGATACGGTTTGGGTGACTGATATAACTTACATCCGTACGCATGAGGGCTGGTTATATCTGGCGGCTGTCATCGATCTGTATTCTCGCAAAGTCGTAGGATGGTCTATGGCTTCACGTATGCAAACATCACTCGTACTTAACGCTCTGTTGATGGCTGTCTGGAGACGCAAGCCGACGAGCAAAGTTATTGTGCATTCTGATCAAGGTTCACAGTTCACCAGCCATGAGTGGCGCGAGTTTCTAACGGACCACAATCTGGAAGCCAGCATGAGCCGCCGTGGAAACTGTTATGACAATGCTGTCGCGGAGAGCTTCTTCCATCTGCTCAAAACCGAGCGGATCAGAAGGAAAACTTACAAAACCCGCATCGAGGCGCGGCAGGACGTGTTCGATTACATCGAAATGTTCTACAATTCAAAACGCAGGCATGCTAA
>CALLBD010000118.1 GCA_938001915.1 uncultured Caulobacterales bacterium
TGGAATTGGCTCGCTTGCGCCTGTGCGGAGGCAGGGATGAAGAGGAGAGAGAGGGAGAGGAGGAGATGTTTCATGGGGGATGTGTAGCGCAATGATAGCGCCCCGTCATTAGCGGGTGTGGGGGGGCGCTCTTTCTCTCTCACTTCGTCACCCTCGGGTCGTTGTTTGCTTGCAAACAACGGAGGCCGAGGATGACGGTTAGGGAGAGGTGAGGTGGTCCAAACGGCATAGCCGTTTGGCGCTACATTAAAAAAGGTCTCCCAGACCTTTTTTGAACATTTCGCGTCCTCATCTCAACCTTCCCCAATCCCCCATAAAACCGCGCTTTGAAAAAACATACTCCACGCTTTCCCATTCACCCCTATCTTTAAACTTGTTCTTTCGGACATAGGACAAGGTAGACGCGTTATCTATTCTGTATCGAAAGACGGTGTGTCTAGGTGAGGTGGGTAACGCCGCTTTATCGGGGCCAGAGAGCGAGAGCTGCACCTCCTGAAACGGGGGCAATCCAGTACGGCCGTTTTCTGTAAGCACCGCTGCGCGGCCCTAGCAATTGGCGCAAGCCAAATGCGGGGGCATGCATTTGACGGTAGTCGAATGCATGTCGTCAGCCTCGTAAACATACTAAACTATATTTGGCAGCCATCGAGGGTGCCGCCGCGCAGGCTGTCCTCTTTTCGGAGGCTACGCCGCCTAGTTGGTTTTCTTTTGGAAAATTCAACCGCCCAACCCGCGTTGGGTTGCACAATTAGCAGCGCAGACACGTAGATTGTCTGCAAACATACCCGCTTGCCTGAATTTTACGACCCAAATAGCGGAAATAAAAAACCCGCAACCGATGGTTCGGCGCGGGCTTTAAATTTAGTGCTGCCTTTGCAGACTAAGAGAAGGAGACCTTCGCTTAAATTCTACTCACAGGCATACATGTAGTTACCACATGTCTTCATGAAGTGGACAACAACGCCATTTGCACTTTGAATGCGGAACGCTTGGCGATCTTTTTCATTCGTTGGCAGGATGGAGTAGTTGAAGTGATGCTGCTCGCCGAGACCGAGGAGGCCGCGTGTACCCACAGGTAGAACTTCTTCGCTGAACATATATGGCTGTGCGTCCGCCCATCCATTTGAGTAGCCCATGGATTTAAACAGATAGTTCAAATAGGCCTTGTCCGTTGCATTGCTGTTGTAACGTGCGTTCAACTTTTGGAAGAACTCATCGGTTGTTAAGCCGTGGCTATTTCCGAATTCTGGGAGCGTCCCCAAACGCGGCATTTGTTTCGGCGTTGTGTTAACTGGCACATCAAAGATGGCAACAGATGACTGACCACAGACGTTAAACCGAGAGGTTTGAACAACGGGCTCAACGGGGCAGCTTGCAAGATCATAGACGATTGATCCGTCCCAACAGTTGTAAGTTTGTGGCTGTACGGGACAGGTTGATGACACATCAATTGTTGATCCATCCCAACATGTCTTTGTTTCGATAACAGGCGGTACATATTCTGGCACGACTTCCGCAACAGGTTCTGGTTTAACCGCACATTGGCCAGAATTAAAGACGACGTTACCATCCCAGCACTCGAAGGTTGGCTTCAGGACTTCAGGCTCTTTCACAACTGGCGCGTGGTCATGTCCGCCAAATGTATAACGCAGACCCGTAAGGAGTGTATGTGCGCCGACATTGTCAAGGTTCGCATCTGCAAAGCTAAAGGCGCCCGTATTGCTATTCGCAATGTGGCCCTCAAGATCCACGTCAGGTGCGTTGAGATAGGTATAATGCGTGTCCCATGTCAAATTGTCTGAGATCTTATAGCCCAAACCAGCGAGAAGCTGCCATCCAAGTCCGCGGTCAGAGTCGCTGATGGCGCAAGATGAAGCTTGGCCGACTGTACGCTCGCCCACACAGACGGGGTTGCGGACAAGCTCATTTTCGACACCTGGGAAGTCATGGGCAGAAAAACGGCCCTTCGTATCGACAATACCGATACCGGCACCGACATAGGGTTCCCAACGCTCGCCAAACTCGTCAAAGTCATAAATAGCATTTAACATAAGGCTTTCTGTTTGAAGAGAGCCTTTGGATGAGGGTGTCTGGCTAATCGCGCCGAGCGAAGTTTCTAAAGTGTCTGCATCAAGCTCTAAGCGCCAGTGGTCACCAAAGTCATAACCTGCACCGAGAGAGAACGCGCCATTGCCTTCACTCTGTAGGCCATTGCCATGCTGGCTGCTGTCAATAAGGCCCGTAAGGTCTGCGTCTTGATGAACACCATACCCTGCGTTCCCGCGTAAGTACCAGCCTTCATCAGTGTCATGGGCGGACGCGGAAGACGCGGCGACCAAGCTAAGCACTGATACAGCGCTAAAAAGATAGGATTTCATTTTATTCCCCCAGAGAACGGTAAAGCGTCTTAAAACAAGCCGCAAAGATATAGTTAAGTAAGTGTTACCCGCCTAAAGGGGCATATCTGACATGAATAGTTTCTGAATATCAAGTTAAATCGAATGAAATAGAATTCATGCTCAAGGTTTAAGGTCTTACTACCTTAGATGATGACTTAGATTTAAGGTTAGGGCGCAGGGGTTTTAGAGCGATACCGACAAATATCTTGGATGGGGCAGGCGTAACATTCGGGGGTCCGGGCTTTGCAGATGTAACGTCCATGTAATAAAATCCAATGATGTGCGCCTTTGAGATATTCGTCGGGCGTGACCCTCAAAAGGTTTAACTCGACCTCCAACGGGTCCTTACCTGGTGCAATGCCTGTGCGGTTGGACACGCGAAAAATATGTGTGTCAACGGCCATGGTGGGCTGGCCAAAGACTTCATTAAGGACAACATTTGCGGTTTTGCGGCCAACCCCTGGCAAGCGCACAAGCGCGTCGCGGGTTTGGGGAACTTCGGAGTCAAATTCATCGACAAGCATTTGGGACAGCTTAATGACATTTTTCGCCTTATTGCGATACAGCCCAATCGTTTTGATATGATCGCGTACGACATCCTCGCCCAGGGAGAGCATTTTTTCAGGTGTATCCGCAAGGCGAAACAGGTCCTTGGTTGCGCGGTTGACACCTATATCGGTAGCTTGCGCAGAGAGGGCGACGGCGACAACAAGCGTATAAGGGTTTACGTAGTCGAGCTCCGTCTCTGGCGCGGGACGTTCTACGGAAAGTCTACGATATACTTCCGCGATTTGCGCGCGCGTTAATTTTGGACGCGGCAGGTCCTTGTAGAGCTTTTCCTTCTTCGCCATTGGGAAAAGCCGTCCTAAATCCGTTCGCGCATATCTTGGATAAGCGACTCTGCGAGGGTTGCCGAAGGCTCCGCGATGAGTTCGCCCGATGGGTCAAAGGCGCTCGCGGCGTTTCCAACGCCTATCTGGACGGGGGAGACATGGGCACCTAGGCGCGTCAAAATATAATTGATCTGGCGCATACACATTATCCCGCTCATTGGGCCAGGCGTGCAAGATGCGATGCCCCAATAAGGAGCTTTAAAATGGTCCGTGCCCGTGGTTGACGTCCAATCTATGGCATTTTTTAAAACAGGTGGCAGGCCGCCATTATATTCGGGGCTAATGACGACAACACCGTCACAAGATTTAAACTTCCGGACAAGGGCTTTCACCCCAGCGGGCTCGTTGAGGTCGCCATGAAATAGAGGCAGGTCATATTTCGCGAGGTTGATAGAGGTAGTTTTAAAACCCGCCCGCTTATACTGCTTGATGAGCGCTTTCTCTAGCTTTTTATTAATGGAATCAGCGCGCAGAGACCCGCAAATAAAACCGATCACAGGAGGGGTGTTAGAGGGCATCAAATAAAGTCCAATCTTAATTTCCGTATCTTGCAAGGATCCAGAACGGCCCTATCTAGCTTGATACGTGACTGCAAATGATTTGGGGCATTCCGCGCCTAACTCTTGAAAAAGAGAATTATAATTGTAATATTGTAACCATGCAAAAGTTTGAAGGCATATCATTTGTGTGGGCTTTGGCCTTAATGGGAGTCTTGGCTCTCATTTTTTCGGTCCGTGCGCTTTTTGCGTGGCGTCAAGTTCGCCAAGATGCTCGGGCCGACTATGCCTATAAACACGCAAATAATATGGTGCCAGACGCAATTGACCGCGAGACCTATGAAAAGATTTACCGCCGGGTTTATAGCCCGCGCGGCCCCTTACATGTGGCGGCCGCTATGGTAGCGATTTTGATTATAACGCCATTTGCCATGATAGGGTTTGAGGCAGGATTGAACCTGATGTATAATTTGTCGGGCCAAAGCCGCGTGATTGAGCCAGGCTTTCTCGTCTGGCAGTTTTTCCTCTTCTTCGGGATCATCGCGGTCTGGGTGGGCATCGCGTATTTGTCCGCGCGACATTACCATCGAAATGCGCCTGGGAGCTTACAATTCGAGCTCGACAAATTCCTATTTGGGGATTTGGATGGCGCCGAGAGTTTTTAAGCCCGTTTAGAAACCGAGCACATCTCGCATCGTATATAGACCAGGTTTTTGTTTGGCTGTCCAAACGGCAGCAGACACCGCGCCCCGCGCGAAAACCGAACGGTCGAAGGCGTCATGCGAAAGCGTTATCATTTCCCGTTCCGTGGCAAGTTTGACATCGTGACGTCCAATCACGCCGCCGCCTCGAAGGACGGCAAAGCCAATATCGCCCGCTTTACGCTCGCCTGTCATGCCAACGCGGGATAAGACTTGGGCTTCGCTCAGCTCGACGCCCCTCCCCTTTGCGGCGGCCTCTCCTAGTAAAAGCGCAGTGCCTGATGGGGCGTCGACCTTATGCCGGTGATGCATTTCCAAAACCTCTACATCCCAATCTGTCCCGAGCTTTTCGGTTGCCAGCTCAACTAAGACAGACAGTGCGGTGACGCCCGGTGAAAAATTTCCGGCGCGCAGAAGGGCTATCGTCTTACAAGCGCCTTCAAAGATGTCATCCTCAGATACCGTAAATCCCGTTGTGCCAGAGACGATGGCTTTGCATTTCCCCGAATAGTCTGCGGCGGATAAAACCGTCGCGGCGTTTATCACTGCGCGAGGGGCAGAAAAATCAATCAAGACATCACACGCCTTTAGACCTGATTTCATGTCAGACGTGAGCGAGACGCCAAGCGCGCCTACGCCCGCTAAAATGCCAGCATCTTGGCCGAGGGCCGCAGTGTTTGGGGCAGTGAGGGCGGCACCGAGCTCAACGTCATCTCTATCTGCGATAGCCTGAATGACAGCTGCGCCCATGCGCCCGTCTGCGCCCAAAATGCCGAGTGTAATTTCCATAATGCGGGCTCTACTCCGCGAAAGCCCTTAGCTGCAAGCAGATTTGGCTTGCCTGAGGGCCGCGGTGACGCCCTTAAGAGAGAAAGTATAGCGTGTTTGGGTGCCGCGGCTGGAGACGGCGGAGACCGTCATGGTTGAACCTGCGCGCATTTTGGAAACTAGGCGGCGCTCATCTGCGGTTTCGGAAATAAAGGCTTCATTATCCGCAGCAAACATATTTAGAGATGTGCTTCCGACTTTTGCTTGCGGGGCGCGGGTCGTCTTTAAATTATAGCCCGCTAAAAATGAGGGTTGCTCCGTCGCAGCCCCATTTTTCCAGCTAGAGACCATGAAATAAATATCGCCGTGGTTCACAGAGGTTGGGGATTTGGAAAGAGCCTCGCTGAGCACATAGCAAATCCGTTCGCCGCCCGACCCGCGCGTATAGACGGTCCAGTCCCCATGGGTGCTGGCGAGCTTCGGCGCGGATTGCGCCAGTGCGGGCGCGCTGGCCAAGATGGATAAAGCTAAGGCGCCACAAAAGCGGAATGTTTTAGAATGTGTCATATCCCTATAATATTGCCGTATGCGCGGTTAATCCCGCGTTAAATGTTAGAAAGCTACTGTATTAAATATAGGTTTTACGCGCTTTCAGTCTGAATGATCGCCAGATTGTATAGGCGGCAACAAGCGCACTACCGATAACAATCATCATGAAGGGGGCCTTGGGGGGCATATTCATGAGTATTAAAGCAATCAGGCTAAAGGTTAAAATATTTACGGCGAAATTATATATGACCGACCCTGCGCTCATCAACTGAGCGCGAATGCGGGGATGTGCGCGCCGTTGTGCCATGGCTTGTAAGGGTACCACGAACATGCCGTTGAATATCGAGACCCCAATAAGAGCTCCGAAAAAAGCAGGTGTATTGGGGTGCTCCAATAAATCTTTTATCGTTCCAGTTCCTAGGTCTCCTGAAAAAATGGGCTCGGGTAAAAAATAAAGGAGACCAGCAAAAATTGTGACCCCAGAAATACCCACTGCTACAAGACGGATGGATTCTGCCCCCCAAATTTTCCAATTACCTACAATCATCGTCAGAATCGACCCGATGAAAATTGCAATTGTTGATGTCGCCATCACTAACATAAAGACAGAACTATCATAGCCCATCACATCTTTGATGAAATTCGGAAAGACTGTGAGAAATATGGTGGATAGGCCGTAGAACCAGCCAATTCCAAGCCAAGGGCGCAAGACGTCAGGATGCTCGAATATTTTTTTAACGACACTCCAGATTGCTGTAATTGGATTATAGTCAATCTTTAGTTCGGGATTAGGCGGGGCCGCAGGTGGACAAGTCTCGGCGGCAAGCCAGCCGATAATCGCAAGTATAATTAGCAGACCAGCCAATATCATAGGAAAATTTGTACCAAGGGCGGTCCCAATAATTGTCCCCAGTAAAATCATGGCGAATTGTGTGCCAGAGAGGAGGCCATTTCCGCGAATAAGCTCATCACTATCCAGCCATTGCGGCATAACAGCGTTTTTGGTCGGCGCAAAAAAGGCGGACTGCGTGCCCATAAGCCCTAGGGCAACGGCCAAAATCAAAATACTTTGTGTCAGAAAACCTATACCGGCAAGGACCATAATGGCCATTTCCGCCCGCTTAATCCATCTAAAGATAATGCCGCGATCCACTTTATCTGCGATCTGTCCCGCGATTGAGCAGAAAATAAGAAAGGGTAATGTGAAGATTAGTGAGGCAAGAGGTACCTTCATCTGCTCGGGCAAACCAGGGAGAAATTCAAAATTTGGATTGGTTGCGGCAACATAGGTAATGAGTGCGATCATCGCATATTTCAGCGCATTATCATTAAAGGTCCCTGCTTCGAATAAAACATATAATGGTGCAAAGCGCCGAGAGAGCAAAAGGGGCTTACGGGGGGTTTTTACGGCGAGGAGTTTATTATTTGACATAGTCTGCTTTACACTTCTTCTGCTTCGCGCGCTAATCTTTTGGCGCGGGCGACGGCGTTTTCTTCAATCTGCCCAATATCGGCAGGGATGAGCGCGCCAGGATTGTCCAAATCGAGAAGCGCAATAGAACGGCTCTCGATGCGCTCTTCTAAAAGAGCCATAAAGGCGTCTTTCTCCATACCCGGAGGTATAGGCTCTAGGAATTCGATATAGGCTTTACCAGGATATTTCATCCAATCATTTTGGTTCCATCGCTGACCCAGCGTATTGGCCACGGGGATAACGGGGCAATTAAAGTCTTGTTGCAAATGCCAGACACCTTTTCGGTAACGGTGCTTCGTCCCAATTTTTGATAAATGGCCTTCTGGAAAAATTAGAAGCCGCCGTCCTTCGTCCCGAATTGTTTCTGCTTGTTTCTCCATTTCTTCGCGCGCATCTGACCCGCCGCAATTATCAATCACGACAGCGTTCATTTTGGTCAAAATACGCTTTAAGCCCCAAAATTTTTCAAGGTGATTTCCCGTCACAACGGAGAGGTCATCAAACTGGGAGAAAATGACAAAGCCGTCGCCATAGGATTGATGTTTCGGGGCTATAATGACGGGACCTGTCGCGGGGATATGGGATTTCCCAGATACATGAATGTCCATGCCGGCGATACGGCGCATGCCCCAGACCATGACTTTCGTATAGCGTTTGAGAGCCGCCATCAGCGCGTGGCGTCCCGGAATGAGCGAGGCAATAAGACAGCTTAAAACATAGATAAAGGTGACGAGATAAAAGAAGAGATTGAAAATCAGGCTGCGCATTATGCGTCCTCCAAAACGGCCAAAACGGCTCTCTCAAATGTTTCCGTGTGGTCTGACAGAGCCCCTATATTGCCGCCCAGCAATTTACTTTGAGCGGCCTGCATCACCACGCCAAGCGCCATTGAGGCCAATAGGTCTGGCGCAATCCCGTTACGCAAGCGCCCCGCCGATTGGTTGAAACGGACTAACTCCGCTGCTGCGCGCAAAGGTCCGTCATCGGACAGATTTGGGAATCGGTGCATATTTAAAAGGTGAAAGGCAAATAGGGGCCAGTCTTCGTCAGCCAATCTTGCATAATCCCGCACGATATCAGAAACGGCCGCGGCCAAGGGTTGGTTCATATGTTGCCTGACCAACTTTGTTAGGCGTCCATGAATTGTTGTCATTAAAACCCGCGAGAGATCCGCTTTCGATTTGAAATGACGGTAGAGCAGGCCCTCACTTACGCCTGCATATTGAGAAATTGACTTGGTTGAGACGCCTTCGATTGATTTTTCCACGAAAAGAATGAGAGCGGCCCGCTCAATCCGCGCTTTGGCGCTGCCCGGTGCGGCGGTCACGCCGCGTTTTTCTGTCAAAACCTCAGACATAATCTTTTCCTTAGGGCCTTCTCTTTTGGCGTGCCGGGCTTTAATGCCTTATCCAAATTGGCGTATAAGTCTAAATAAGTGATTAACCACTTACATATCTGAAGCGTTAGTCTCAAATGATGAATGACGTGAGTGTATATGTGAATAATCACTCATTTATTGAAAATTGGATAAAGTCTTGCAGGCGCTATCAACGTAAAATGAGGGTTGAATAGCCTGTCCCCAATCGGCATGAGAATGATCATCTAATAATGACCTCGTTTCACGGAGCCTCCCATGCATTTATCAAAAAATATCGCGGCTGTCGTAACTGGCGGCGCGTCTGGTCTGGGGGAAGCCACAGCTCGGGCTTTGGCCGCCAAAGGCGTGAAAGTCGGGCTATTTGACATGAATGAAGAGCGGGGAGAGCAAGTTGCGCAAGATATCGGTGGTGTTTTTGCAAAGGTCAATGTCGCCGATGAATCTAGCGTTGATGCGGGCTTTGAAAAAATACGCGCCGCAAATGGCACCGAGCGGGTTTTAGTCAATTGCGCTGGGATTGGCCTGGGTATGAAAACCGCGGGCCGCAAGCGGGATTCAGGCGAGATTACTGCGCATGATGTTGCCGCCTATCGCCGCGTTATCGATGTAAATTTGTTCGGCAGCTTCCTTTGTGCATCCAAATCAGCCGCCGCCATGATGGCCTTAGAGCCCACTGACCCCGACGGCGAGCGCGGGATCATTATCAATACCGCTTCGGTCGCGGCCCAAGATGGTCAGATTGGTCAGCTGGCTTATGCCGCCTCAAAGGGCGGTATTCTCTCTATGGCCCTACCCATGGCGCGAGACCTTGCCCGCGAAGGCATTCGCGTGAACACCATTTTACCTGGCTTTTACGAGACCCCGATTTACGAACAAATGAAGCCTGAAGTTAAAGAGAGCCTCAGGGCGCATGTGCAATTCCCAAACCGATTTGGCGCACCGCGCGAATTCGCTGAAGTTGCCTTATTCATGTGTGAGCACGCCTATATCAACGCAGAATATATCCGGACGGATGCGGGCGCGCGCATGCCGCCGCGTTAGGGTATCGGGCGTTTAGGCGGGCTTCATTTCCGGGATATCCTTCATTAGCAGTCATTTAGCCTTCGCCCTTAGCCTTTTATATTTTGCACCACCCGTTGCGGTAATGGCATTTTAATTCCATTGTCACGAAGGGCGCGCCACACAACAAAATTTAAGTCCGAGGTGAATTTATTCGGGCCATCGTCAATACCGCTGCACCAAAATTCGATAGCAAATTCTATTCCATTTTCTCCAAAACTCCGGAGTTCTAAATCCGGCATTTCAGGCTCTCTCAACACGCTGGGGTGTTTCAATATCTCTGGAATGAGGATGTCTTCTAACCTATCCACATCCGTTTCATATCCGACTTTGAAGTAGACTTCATAGCGTTGACGCGGGTCCTTATGGGTCCAGTTTTCATAAGCCTCTTCCGTAAATTTCGTATTCGGGACCATGATGTCTTTGCCGTCCGTCGTCTCCACCACCGTATTTCGCATATTAATGGCTTCGACAAATCCCTCTTGTCCATCTGGCAGAACGACAAAGTCCCCGACGCGTACAGAGCGGTCGAATAGAATAATCAGACCCGAAACAAAATTGGCGGCAATTGGTTGTAGGCCAAAGCCAATCCCCAAGGCCACCGCCGAGAAGACCATTACTAGACCGGAAAGCGGAATATTGGCCGCCCCCATCACTAAAATTGTCAAAATTGCAAAAAGCCCGATTTGGAAAATTTTTGCGACAATCTCACGAACTCCCGCGTCCAAGCTCTCTTGAGACCGAATAGCCGCCTGACCGCGCTTATTCGAAATTCCGCCAAGCCAGAAGAATAAAGACCCAAATAAGCCGAGTTTCACAAGGCTCATAAGCGAGATGGGGGCATCTCCCATTTTAAAAACAACTGCCCCTTCTAGAAAATTCGTCAGTTCGTCCAAATACCCAAGAGAGATGATCAAACCGAGCGGAATAAGGGTCCACACCAAAATCTTGCGCACTAACGGGTCTGAGACGAAAACCTTTATGGTTCGAAAGATTAAGAAGACCGTCGCCAGAGATTGCGCGAGTTTCACAAACCCATCTTGTCCCAAACTCTCAACAGATTTTAAAACGGCCGCAAAAATGGCGAGAAGTATCACCAAAATGAGCGCCCTTAGAAACTGCCCCGAGGTGAACAGAATCCGGCGTAAGGCGAGATATTTTACGTCATCCGCCGGCGGCGCATTGAACAGAAATATTTTCTTTCGGATTATCCGCGCAATAATTGGCGCGAGGATGATAGCGGCCGCAATTGCGCCCATTTGGGCCAGAAAGCTAGGGCTCTGCGCCCACGCAATAATCTGTTCCATCCACCCATTAAATAGAGCCTGAATCTCAGCTTTGTTTGTCGGCATTAGGAAGCCCCCCAATTCAATGGGATTTGCCTAATGTCATTGCTAGCTTTTGTAAACTTCTTTGCGCTATGTGGGGCCTCGAATAACAGGAGTTCCTAAGATGATTGCACCCAAAAAAGTGGTCTTGGCCTATTCAGGCGGTCTAGACACATCCATTATCCTAAAATGGCTACAAGAAGAGAAGGGGTGTGAGGTTGTCACCTTCACAGCAGATTTAGGCCAAGGTGAGGAACTCGAGCCCGCTCGCCGAAAGGCGGAAGCGGCTGGGGTGAAGGAAATTTTCATCGATGACCTCCGAGAAGAATTCGTCCGCGATTTTGTCTTTCCGATGTTCCGCGCCAATGCGGTTTATGAAGGCTTGTACCTCTTGGGGACCTCCATCGCGCGTCCATTGATCTCCAAGCGTCAGATTGAAATTGCGCATCAAGTCGGCGCAGATGCTGTATGTCACGGCGCGACCGGCAAGGGTAATGATCAGGTCCGCTTTGAGCTAGGCTACTACGCCCTCGACCCAGACATCAAAGTCATTGCACCTTGGCGGGAATGGGACCTGAATTCCCGTACCTCTCTGATTGCCTATGCGGAAAAACATGGCATTGAGATTGCTGCGGATAAGCGCGGCGAGGCGCCGTTCTCAGTGGATGCCAATCTCTTGCACACCTCATCTGAAGGGAAGGTTCTTGAGGATCCGAATGAAGACGCACCCGAATATGTCTATCAACGCACCGTCTCTCCAGAAGATGCGCCCGATAAGGCAACGGTTATCGAGGTCGGCTTTGAGCGCGGCGACGCTGTCTCTATTGACGGGGTGGCGATGTCCCCCGCGACGCTCCTGACAAAACTAAATGACCTCGGAGGCGCGAATGGAATTGGCCGCCTCGACCTGCTTGAAAACCGTTTTGTTGGCATGAAATCGCGCGGAATTTACGAGACGCCTGGCGGAACTATTTTGCTTATGGCCCATCGCGGTATTGAGCAAATTACGATGGATAAAGGCGCCGCCCATCTTAAGGATGAGCTGATGCCGCGCTATGCCGAGCTTATCTATAACGGATATTGGTTCAGCCCAGAACGTGAAATGCTACAAGCGGCCATAGATCATTCTCAGGAATTAGTCACAGGTACGGTTCGCCTAAAACTCTATAAAGGCAGCGTGAATATCGTCGGCCGGGACAGTCCCTATTCTCTCTATAGCCAGGAACATGTCACCTTCGAAGAGGATGATGTTTATGATCAGGCCGATGCGGGGGGCTTTATCAAAATCAATGCGCTAAGGCTACGCCTCCTAAAGGCGCGCGATAGAAAAGCCGGCAAAAACTCCTAGAGGTTTTGCCGCTTTCCTAAAACCGTTTCCGAGACCCGTTTCCTGAATTTACGGGGCGTTCTCTGCGATAGCATTGTCCAAGAAGGTGTCGCCATTGGCGGCACTTGAGGCGGCGGCACTCGAGGCGGCGTCTTCATTTCCATATGAATAGGTCGACGCGTCCTGCGGCGCTGCGATATCCGGCAAGGGCGCGGCGCTATTGGCCGCATAGCTTTGCGGCGTCTCTACGCCAAACATCCCAAGGCCAATCATCACGGCAAAGGCGCCGATAAATCCGACGGCGCCGCCCAGAATAAAATTCTTATTTATCAGAGGCTTTTTTACGGCAGGCGCATTTATGACGGGCGCAGCAACGGCCGGAATATTAACAGCTTCTGGGCTTACCGCTTTTGGTTTCGGCGAGCGTTTCAGCAATTTCCCCAATAGGCTTTTGGAGGCCTTTGGCTCGGGCTGGATGGGCGCAGGGGCCTGTGCCTCAAGGCCGTGGGAGTAGGGCGGCGGCGCCATGTGCGGCGCTTGCAAAGGGGGTGTATTAGGCGGCCTATATTGGCCTGCAGGCATTTGCTGCGCTGGCACAGGCTGGAGCGGCGCGGGGTGATGCGGGTGTTGATAAGCCTGCTGCGGCGCAGAATGATGCGGCTGTTGATAGGGCTGTGGCTGCAGGGGCGCAGGGGCAGGCGCTTGATAGGGTTGCGGTGCGGGGGCAGGATAGGGCGCGGCCTGCGGCGCTACGGGTTGCGGGGCGATAGGCTGCGGCATGGCGGGCCTCGGCGCGGCCTTATGCGGAGCTGGCGCGGGGTGGGTCGGCGCCATATCTGGCGTCCACGGCACTGCTGTTGGCGCAGCTGTCGGCGGGGTCGATGTTGGCTCGTGCATTCTGATGTCTCGCGTGAAGAAGACCCGCACTATGATATATAAAGCCTAAAAGCTCGTAAATGCGCTGCCTAACCCTCTGTTTCATAGAAAAATTTGTCTGCATTTGTCCGAATAGGCTATTTATTCTTCTCGCTTTGACACCTATGCCCAGAGGTGTGACTGGACCGACTCACCTGAGGACACCTTATGTCTAAACCCGTGCAAAATGAGCTTGGATTTCGTGAATCTGTTGAACTTATGTTCAATCGCGCCGCGAGCTTTATGGATATTTCCGACAAGTTGATTGAGAAAATCCGTATTTGCAACGCGACTTATATCGTGCGTTTTGGGGTGAAATTGCGCGGGGATGTCCATACATTTACGGGCTACCGCTCGGTGCATTCCGAGCACAAAGAACCTGTGAAGGGCGGTATTCGCTATTCTCTGGGCGTGAATCAAGATGAGGTCGAAGCCCTCGCGGCCTTGATGACCTATAAATGCGCGCTTGTGGATGTGCCCTTTGGCGGATCAAAAGGCGGCTTATGTATCAACCCTAATGATTGGACCGAAGAAGAGTTGGAGCGTATCACCCGCCGTTTTACCTTTGAGCTCGCACGGCGCGATCTCATTCATCCGTCTCTAAATGTGCCTGCGCCCGACATGGGAACAGGCGAGCGTGAAATGGCGTGGATGGTGGATGAATATCGCCGGCTGAATACGGGGGATATGGATTCTATTGCTTGCGTAACGGGTAAGCCCGTGCATTTGGGCGGCATTTTGGGCCGTATCGAGGCGACGGGCCGCGGCGTACAATATGCGCTGCAAGAGTTCTTTCGCCACAAAGATGATGTCAAAGCCGCTAAATTGCGGGGTGATTTAAAGGGCAAAAAAATCGTCGTCCAAGGCCTCGGCAATGTGGGCTATCACGCGGCGCTTTTCCTTTCGACCGAAGATAAAGCCAAAATCATCACCGTGATAGAGCGCGGCGGCGTTGTCCGAAATGGGGATGGTATCGATATTCAAGCCCTCAAAGATCATATGAACTCTGGCGCGCCGCTAGAGGAATTTGACGGCGGGGAAATCTCCCAAGATGCGGATGCTTTGACGGATAAATGCGATATTTTGATACCTGCCGCCTTAGAATCCGTCATTAATGTTCAAAATGCGCATAGTATAAAAGCTAAGCTAATCATCGAAGCGGCCAATGGCCCCGTCACCGCGAAAGCAGATAAAATCCTGCGCGACCGCGGCATTATGATTATTCCCGATATGTTCGCCAATGCGGGCGGCGTGACCGTCTCCTATTTCGAATGGGTCAAAAATATCAACCAAATCCGCTTTGGCCGTCTGCAGCGCCGCTATGAAGAAGGCCGCAATAGCGCCCTCATCGACGCGCTTGAAAAACAAGGCATGACCTTTTCGCGCGGGTTTAAATCTGAATATTTGGACGGCGCGGATGAGCTTGATCTCGTACGCGCAGGTTTGGACGACACCATGCGTCTGGCCTATCGCAGCATTAGAGACACGCTCAGAGATAAGCCCGAGCTGGAAGATTTGCGCACGGCAGCTTTCTATACGGCCATTAATGACATCGCGCTTCACTACCGCAGTATTGGTCTTTAGCTGCGCAATATTGCGTGTCCGCTTTTATCTGTCCTCAAAGCCCTGTCTCATTTGGGTGGGCTTTTGTATGTCTTAGTTTTGTTTGTATCGAATGATACGGGGTGTTCGTGTGGGTGGTCAGGCTCTATGCGAATGCGAGTTGCGAATGCGAATGCTTTGAGCCCTCCCAGCTAGTGCAATTCCTGTTACTCAGGAAATGCATTAGGTACCAAGAAGCCCCACACGACGACGCCTTTCTGCACTAACGGCCTAGCTGGGTAGTCGTGACCCAATAAGCTCTCGTTAGGCCGCCCAAGCTTTCGGGGCGTTACACCCAAAGCTCCAACGACAAGCGCCGCTTTTCACCGAACAAGCCAACGTACGCTTGGTCGCCCGTTGTGAAAAGACAGCCTAAATATGCCCCCCAAAACCCAAAGTGAGGATGCAATTTTTCGAAAAAATTATAAGGGGTTGAAATCACGCTAGACTTTCTTTGCAAAGGGCGGCGCGAAATGAGGATTAAAATATAGCCGCGCGATATTGCACTGAGCGCGCGTCTCTACGTCAATGATATGGAACGGCTAGTAAACGCTTGACGTACTGGAAAGTTGGTTAAAAAGATACGCGAATACAAAGACTTGTCACTTTTTTATATCTTAAGTAACTGATTCACTTGCATTTTATATTTTTATGTGTATATACTAATAACAAGCAGTCATGCACCAGAATAAACCAGAGCATTCGGAAGATTGCAGGCGCTTAGGCGCAATCATGGTCTGGGGGGCTGCTTTTTTGCTATCGAAATACCTGTAAACTAGCAGCCTGTTGTCCATCCATTTTAATTTCTTCATGGGCAGGATGAAATTTAAGACCATAGCTTAAAAAGTTGTTTGAGCGGGCATATATGTTATTTCGGATCAGGTGTAAGTATTGGCTTTCCACATTTCCGTATTTGTCGTGCTCGAAAGCGCTTGCTGTGGCAGACGCACCGCAATCTGCCAATTGTAGGCCCGCATCAGTGCTATGATCCTTGGCGTCAATTGCAGGGATGTCAATTATTGGCCAATGAACCGAGTTCCCTTCCCCACCATCCCTTAGCAAAGTCATATAGGTCTGAAAATCTGGATACGACATCCCACCGCGTCTTGAAAAAACAATCTTTACTCTACCATCGCCCTCTGGAACATGTCTTCTGAGGTCCCTGCAAAGCCAAGAAACCCTTTCAATCAGAAACCTGCTCAAATAAAAGTAAAGCTGGTTTTTTTCAGCGAAATTTGTCTCATCTAAACTAGGTTTATGACCGATGACCGACGCAAACCTGAGCGGTTTGTCTTGAATCACACCGCATGCAGCCCTTTTTTGACCGTGGTTAAGTTCAGCGAAATGTATGCTTCTGCCTGGATTTTGTTTTTTAGTAGATGATTTTATTTCATCACGCCACGCGACGGCATCTAGTCTCCGTGAATGACGTATGACACACGCGGTTAAAACTAAAAAATTAGATGCCCCGCCATTTTGATTAGGAATGCGGTAATTACCAAATCCGTCATCGCCAGACTCATCTATGTATGCTATAAAACTATGCATTAACCGAGCTTAAGCGTAAGTATGAGTAAAGACAACAAATCTCATATCGACAAATTCTTCAAAGCCGCTCTTGAGCTTAAATGTGACGGGTCAGAACGGGTGTTTGGGCCGAGGCTGGTCAAGTTGGGGAAATTTGAAAATGAGAAAAAGCCGTGACGTCAAAAAAATGCGATGAATGTCGTAGCTTATATTTTTCTGATTCATCTGTCATGGCACAGCTTTGCCCCGAATGCTCACATAAACTCTATGGAAAAGAAAATTGCGCGCATGCCTTCCAAGATGGCAGATGTATCAAATGCCATTGGGATGGCTCTATTTCAGACTTTTTGAAAAACGCTAACGAACATTAATCCTCGGCTCGACCTTAGGGCTAGATTTTAAAAAATAGGCCCTATCGTCATACTGTCCGGCAACACCCCAATCTATTTAACAGGCTTCACCCGCATGACGCCGCTTTGGATAATCGTGCGGACATTTGAGCAGCCGCGTTTGCCGAAACGCTGCCTGCGGCTTTTGACTTTATGCTTGCCTGAGTCTGCCGTCAGGCTGCTTAATCCTGCCATCATATTCATGGCATTCGCTTGATG
>CALLBD010000119.1 GCA_938001915.1 uncultured Caulobacterales bacterium
ATGAAAACCTTAGGGGGCCTAGAAATGTTGATCGCGCAGGCCCGCCCGAGCTTTAAAGCTTTTTTCGGTAAATCTCCGCCGCGTGAGCTGGATCCGACAGAGGTTTTATTTGAGGCCCTAAGGACGGGAAGACGATGAAACTCATTGGGCTGACAGGCTCAATTGGTATGGGCAAGAGCACAACGGCGAAGATGTTTGCGAAACTGGGCTGTCCCGTTTTTGACGCCGACGCGGCGGTGCATAGCCTTTACAGCCGAGGCGGCCGCGCCGTGCCGCTCATCAGAGCGGTGTTTCCTGACGCGGTGAGTGACGGCGCCGTAAGCCGCGCGCGGCTGGGCGCGCACATGCGGGCGGACAGACTGAATTTGAAAGTCCTAGAGAGCTTCATCCATCCATGGGTCGCAGAGATGCGCGCGGAATTCCTCGCGGAGGCCCGAACCAAAGGCGCAAAGGCCGTCGTCTTCGATATTCCGCTTCTTTTTGAAACCGGCGGGGACAAAGCCGTGGATGCCGTTGTCGTGGTGACTGCTCCCGCCAATGTGCAGAGAAAGCGTGTCATGGCGCGAGAGGGCATGACAGAGGCGATGTTCGAGATGATTTTATCCAAACAAATGCCAGATGCCGAAAAGCGTCGCCGCGCGGATTATATAGTGGAAGCCCATAAAGGTCTGGAAGCCGCGGAGCAGCGAGTGGCGCAAATTTTGGGACAAATCTTGAACCCTTGAACCCTATCCACAAAGCTTGGCATCCCCATAGGTGACTTAATCTCATCCGCTGTTAGGCTCACCCTTATGAAGGGTCACCGCGAAATTGTTTTTGATACAGAGACGACAGGCTTTGACGCCAAGGGCGCGGACCGTATTACGGAAATTGGCGCGCTTGAAGTCATTGACCTGCTCCCGACGGGGCGGCAGTTTCATTGCTATCTCGACCCGCAGCGCGATGTCCCAGAGAAAGTTGTGCAAATTACGGGACTGACCACCGATTTCCTGCGCGGGAAACCTTTATTCAAAGATAAAGCGGATGAGTTTTTAGAATTTGTCGGCGACGCCACGTTGATTGCGCATAATGCGCAATTTGATATGGGCTTTATCAATGCCGAGCTTATCCGTGCGAACCGCGACCCCCTGCCCGCCAGCCGCTTCAAAGATACGCTGGCCATGGCCCATGCGAAATATCCAGGCTCGCCGGCCTCCTTGGATGCGCTCTGTAAACGCTTTGGCATTTCCCTCTCTGCGCGGGACAAGCATGGCGCGATTATTGACTCGGAATTATTGGCGGCGGTTTACCTAGAGCTGAGCGGCGGACGCGCGATGAGCCTCGGGCTGGATGCGAAAATCGATGCAGCCCAAAATGAGAGCGGCTTTCCCACCGCAAAACAAAGAGAGACGCCCGTTATCATTCTCCCAACGGAGGCCGAGCGCGAGGCGCACCGCGAATTCATGGGGTCTTTAAAATCCGATAGGGTCGTTTGGGATAAAGTCTGGACAAGACGCGATAAAGACCGCGCGTAAGCCGGCGGCCTTTGTCTTTGTTAATTGTCTCTAATGCCGCCCGCCGGTCCGCGACTCGGATTTTACAGAATTCAGACCAAAGAGGGTGAAGGCAAAAGCCAATATCAATAAAATCCCAAAAACGGTGAGCGATTTATCGGCGCTATGGGCCACGCTTTTACCGGGCAATTTTTTCTTCACAAAAGATTTTATAGAGTTCCCAACAGGAGACACCTGATCTTGAAGCTGGGCGGTCGCCTTTTCCATATCATCGATGAAATATTTTATCTCTTTGGGTGCGTCGTGGTTTTTCACCCAGCTGCGCGTTTCCGAGACTTTGGCTTTGGTGCTGCGGCGAATGTCCTGAAACGTGGGGCTTTGGGCGGCGGGTTGTGACACTTGCGCGCTTTGTGCTGGCGCGGCGGGCTCTGCTGCGAAACTACCCATGGGGAGGCAGAGCAAACTTACCCCTAGGTTTAGGGCTGCGATGGGCTTTGTTCTGATTTGAAACATGGTCCGATGCCTCTCTGTTACTATCGGATAAGGAGAAGCAAGTATGATGCCAGACCGTGTCAGGGGAATTTTAAAATGCGACTGAGGCGCTCGCCCGCGTAAATTACTCCCCGATTAAAACCTCATAGGCGTCCCGCAATCCCACAATATCAACACTATGGTCCAGCACCCCATCGCCGTTAAAATCAGACGGGCTATTTTGCGTGACGAGAATGCCAACTGGATTGAAATCATGATCGGTCACGATACTGCCTGACATGCCGCCCACTACAGCCTCGCCCGTAATGCCCGCTTTTTGGCTGGGGTCAAAGACGACAATCCATGTGCTGATGCGGTATCCGTCTGATCCGCTGCGATCACGGCGAATGTGGATCGTGCCATCTCTTAGGGTGGGTTTGTCACTCCCCCCCGGAAACCCAAGCAAGTAAACGGGCATCCCGTCTTTGGGGTTGGCGGGCGTGCCGCAAGACCATTTGCGGCCATACCACGCCGCGTCAATAATGCCAGGCGCGCGGATAACCTCGCTTTTGATAAATTTAGGCGCGCTGAGATCCATGGCTTCATGGACATGATCGGCCGTGAACCAGCCGCCGCAATATTTCCAATAGGTCCCATAGGAGGTCTCGCTGACCCCGCGTGTCACATCGAATTTTTTGACGATATGTTTTTCCGTTACTGTGGTGGCAGAGACAGCCTTGTGCGAAATCCAAGCAAATCCCCCTGCGCCGAGGACAAGCGAAGCAAAGATAAGGCGAAACATCCACCGCAGCGTCAAAGTGACTTTCGTGTCTAGCTCATCTTTAAGGCCATCCCGAAGGTCGATACGCACGAAATCTGTTCCTTTGTTTTGGGATGGGTTGAGGTGGTGATAGACGAAAGCGGAGGGGATGTCGTTAGGGAATTTTGTGGAGCGTCAGCGAAGCGCCATATTATGGGCATGGGCTAGTGTTTTATTCTCGGCGATTGCGGATCCCTCAGGTTTAGCATATTGTCTTGCGCGAGCCTTCAATACTCTATCTTTTGCCAACCCCTCCTGGGGCGTTAACGATTGCTTCGAAAAATGGGGCACGTAGGATTTATAGGTCTTTTCAATTTTGGAAAAACAAAGGGTATCACAAGAGTAAGGCCAGGAATCGTCTCAATTACGTGACGCGGATACCGGCAAAAAAGTAAAATTTCGCGGGCTTTACCAATTCCCGCTCAATATTCGAAAAATTTCGTTTGCCTTTTTTAAAAGCGTAGCTCAGAATTCTCTGGGGCGATATATTGGGGGAAACATGGCTTATTCATTTCAATCTCATATCGGTCGTGCGTTCATGGGGACCGCCTTGATCTTGGCCTTATCGGCTTGCGGCGGCGGGGGCGGGTCGAGCTCCTCCACGCCGATAGCTGCGCCTCCACCGCCTCCACCTCCACCCACATCTCCTGCAAATGGGGGAGTCCCGACCTTATTTGAGGCAAGTATCGAAGAGAACAATAGTTTCGAGGAAATCGTCTTTGATAATTTCACTGTGAACGCGCCAAGTAATGAGGAACCGCGCAACCTCGCGCTCATAGGCGCTGACGCCGAGCCTTTTACTGTTGCTTTTGATATTTCGGCGCCGGATTCTAATGGCGATCGTGTAGTGACGACGACTTTGCTGACGTCTCAAGTATTCAATTTCGAGCAGCCGATGGATGAGGATGCAGACAATATCTACGAATTTGATTTAACAGGAACGTTCCAAGGCGAAGATTTATCCTCTGAATTTAGGGTTCAAATTTTGGATGTGGATGATGACGCTGAGACAACCGGCTTCACCGTTGCAGGTGAAACGGCTCTCCAAACCTTTGGTATCCCCTTTAGTAAAATACCGGATGTTAGTGGTGATGGTAACGATGAACTCGCGGTCACAAATGTTACGGGTAAAGGCGGCGCTTCAGCGTATATTATCGAAAGTGAGTTTATCTCCGCGGCCACGTCTAATCAAACCATTGGACCGAATACGGCGTCCGGCGTTCGTTTTACAACAACGACTAATACTGAAAATTTCACCCCCAATACGCTAAATGCATTGCCCCAAGCGGATGGGAGCGGTGTCGATGTTCTACTTTCTGCCGACGGAAACATTTATGTTTTCCCGATTGATAATGTCGCAGAGTATGCTGCCTTGCAGGGTAATGTGGAACCTAGCATGATTACGGACCGTATTGTTTACGCTATCACGAGCCCAGATGGAGAAATCAATGCGCGCCTCATTGAGGACGTCAATGGTGACGATATCAATGATATTGCCGTTGTCCTTCTGAGCGGGAACGATGGAACAGGTGAGGCCGGCATTATCTTTGGTGTCGACGGAACCGGGACTCCCAAAACAATTGCTAATGGGTTTGATGTCACGTTCAATTTCGGCGGTGAGTTTAGCGGTGCCATACGGGCCGAAACTGCTGACTTCTTACCAATCCCAGATATTGACGGGGATGGCGTCGCGGATATTATTCTGCGGCAACGTAATTTTTCGAATAATAATTTATTCTTTCTCAAGAGTGCCGTGCTGGGAACGGCGTCAGCAACGCCGATTAATTTGGATGCGTTGAATTTAGCCACACAAGGTTTCCGTTTACGGAATCATGAGTTTGGCACTGTTGTTGCGGGGCAAGATTATGACAATGACGGCGTACCCACGCTCATGTTCTTTGATGGAGTTAACGATGTTTTCTTTATTGATGGCGACGACTTCGCGGAGATTGATCCGGATACGAATACGCGTCTCTTTGGGTCTGTTTCCGGTACTTTGACCCGCGAAGGCGGCCAAGGGTCAAGTTTTGGCGCTATGGTTGAAGATATGAATGGGGATGGAAAGCAAGAATTTCTTGGCGTTTCGAGATTTCGCAGTGCGGTTTATGTCATCGATGGCCAAATCATTGAAGATACGCTGAATAATTCGGGCAATATAACGACGCTCCCGCAGGAAGATGAATTTGATATCGACCTGTCCAACTTTTTCGGGAGTGACAGAGACGTTACCTTCACGCCTGATTTTTTAGAAGCAACAGATCAATTTGTTGTGGCTTGGGCGTCTGAAAGAAATCCTCAAATTGAGACCGACCCAGGTAGGCTCATTTTCTTTGATGCGGGTGTTGTGCGAGATGCATTCAATTCAAGCGCAACGGGTGTAACTATTTTACCTTAGTCGATTTTCTTTCGGCGGGTCGGACAGTCGCCCAATAATCGCAATGTCGCGGGCGGAAAGCTTCAGAGCTTTTCAGCTTTTCAAAGCGGTGCCAGATTATTTGGTGGTTATGCGTTAACAAACCGCCGTCGTAGTCTTAATCGGCTAAAATAGTAGATTAACCCGCCAAACACGCCTCATATTCTATCCGCTCTTTCCGGGACATACCCTCAATCCCGTCATAGCGCTCCGCGTAATCGGTGACCAAAATATCCGCGGCCTGTCTTAGTCGTGAGAACGGGGGCTGTCGGTTTGGGTCGCCTATGCGGCCTACGGTGAAAATGCCCTGCTGGCTATAATTGGCCGCCTTTGTGCCGCCGCCATTGGCCACGCCATAGCCCATCCAGACGGCGTGATTTTTTCGGCTGGCCTCAGGCGGATTGGAGCGCAGCATATTGGGCGCGAGGCGCGCGAGGGTTTGGGCTTGTTTCGTATTATAGGCAATCAACATGACCTGCTCGTCCATGCCCGCCGATTTTACAGCGTCGATAACCGCGCGCGGGTCGGCGGAAGATTTGAAATCGACCTCGAGGTAGATTTTATTTTTGGCGGTGCGGAGCATGTCGGCGAACTCTGGGGGCCGCTCATTTGTCAGCCCGCCTTTGCGCGATTTCAGCAAAATATTGTCGAGGTCGGATTTACGGCTGCGGGAGATAGGTCCCTGCCCTGTTGAGATATCGTCCCAGACCCCATCGTGAAATGTGATGAGCGTACCGTCGCGCAATCCCGCGACATCAATTTCCGCAATCAGAATACCGTGGTCAATAAGTGCGTTTAATCCGCCAAGAGAGTTTTCGGCCGTCTCCCGCCAGCGCTCATCCGTGCCGCGATGGGCCGCAATCATGGCTGCGCCGCGCGGAAGGCAGCTTAGGGCTTTGCGGAACGGCGGGAGCTTTGTCGTTTTTTCACTATGGGTTTGAACGGGTTTTGGGGCGTCGGTTTGCGGGGCTTTGCAACCCGTAATTCCGCCCACCATCAAGAGTGCAGTGAGCGCGATAGAAATAGGGGCTTTGAAAATCTCTGTGCGTGTCATATCCCGCCTCTATGTTAGAGACTTCGCCCGTTCAAGATGAGACTATATTCGCGCTGTCATCCGCGCCGGGCCGTGCGGGGGTGAGCGTGCTACGGCTGTCTGGGGCGAGTGCGGGGCGGGCGCTGGAAATCCTGACGGGGAGAGCTCTGCCGAAACCGCGTGTGGCGAGCCTGCGGGATATTTGGGACGGGGACGGCGAGGTGATTGATAAACCCTTGGTGCTTTGGTTTCCTGCGCCAAAAAGTTTCACGGGCGAGGATTGCGCCGAAATTCATGTCCACGGCAGTGTCGCGATTTTGGAATCTGTGGCGCGGCGTCTGACGGAGCTGGGCCTCCGCCAAGCGCGGCCAGGCGAATTTACGCGCCGTGCGGTGGAGCACGGAAAGATGGATTTGACCGAGGCCGAGGGTCTCGCCGATTTGATTGATGCCCGCACCGAAGGGCAGCGCGTGCAAGCGCTCTCTAATATGGGCGGGGCGCTGCGGGAGACTTATGAGGGCTGGCAGGGGTTGATATTGGACGGGCTCGCGCAGATTGAAGGCGAGATTGATTTTGCCGATGAGGAAGATGTCCCCGATGGGCTGTCCCATGCGGCCTATCCCTTTTTGACGAAAGCCATGGAGGGGATGCGCGCCGCGCTGGCGGGGGCGGAAAAAGGCCGCGCTGTGCGGGACGGATTACAGGTCGCGATTATTGGCGTGCCTAATGCCGGCAAGTCGACATTACTCAATGCTTTGGTCGGGCGGGATGTCGCGATTACGTCGCCGCAAGCCGGTACAACGCGGGATATCGTTGAGGCGCAGGCCGTGATTGCGGGCTTGCCTGTGACCTTCTCGGATACGGCGGGGCTGCGGGAGAGTTCTGATGCGATTGAGGCGGAGGGCGTAAGGCGGGCCCGCGCCCGCGCAGAGGATGCGCATTTAGTCGTCTATGTCGTGCGCGGGGAAGCGGCGCTCGAGGTCGCCTCTGACATTATATATATAAACACGGAAAGCGATGTCTTGGAACGCGGCGGCGCGCGGGTGACAGGTAACGCCCTGAGCGGTCTCGGCGTCGCGGAATTACTGTCCGAGATTGAGCGGCAAATCTTGGAGAAATATGCGGGGCTAGAGAATGCGGCCTTAACGCGCATCCGCCATGTGGACTGTATCACTGCTGCGGCGCAAAATTTGGAACTGGCGCGCGCAAAATTAGGCAATGATTCGGAATTGGCGAGCGAAGACCTACGTAAGTCACTGAAAAATATAGAAGAATTGGCAGGGCGGTCTGATATGGAGCAGGTTTTTGACCGTATTTTCTCGTCTTTTTGTATAGGTAAATAGACAATGCAACTTAATAATGTGCATAATGTTCCATGTGGAACAATTGCCAAAATGACGCCCTCTGAACGCTAAGCTCGACTCTTGGCGTCCCTGCCCCTATATCGCCGCCATGAGCGCTACGCCCACATATGACGTTATTGTAATCGGCGGCGGCCATGCCGGTTGCGAAGCCGCTGCGGCCTCTGCGCGTCTGGGCGCGGCGACGCTTTTGCTGACGCATAAGGTTGAGACGATCGGCGAGATGTCCTGCAATCCCGCCATTGGTGGTTTGGGCAAAGGGCATTTGGTTCGCGAGGTCGATGCGCTAGACGGGGTGATGGCGCGGGTTGCCGATGCATCGGGTATCCAGTTTCGGATGCTCAACCGCTCAAAAGGGCCAGCGGTGCGCGGGCCTCGGACGCAATCGGACCGCCATCTTTACCGCACGGAAATGCAGGCGGCTTTGGCGGCGCAAGAGAACCTGACGATTGCCGCAGGTGCCGTGGATGATATTATCGTAGCGGCTGGCCGCGTTGTCGGGGTTCGGACCGAAGCGGGCGAAGAATACTCTGCAGGGCAAGTTGTTCTGACGACGGGGACATTTCTCAAAGGGATGATCCATGTCGGAGATACGCGAACGCCTGCTGGGCGGTGGGGCGAAGCGCCAGCGTTGGGACTGTCGAACCGACTTTACGGACTGGGTTTGCGCATGGGGCGTTTGAAGACGGGGACGCCTGCCCGCCTCGCGATCGCGTCAATTGATTGGGAGAGCTTGGATCAGCAGGCGGCAGATGATGCCCCTGTGCCGTTTTCTTTCCTCAACTGCAAGATCACCGTCCCGCAAATCACCTGCGCGATTACCCACACAAATGAGGAAACGCACCGCGTTATTGCGGAGAATATCGAGAAGTCCTCTGTTTACGGCGGCGGGATTGCGGGGCGCGGCCCGCGCTATTGCCCGTCGATTGAAGATAAGGTCGTGCGCTTTGCCGACCGTAACCGCCACCAGATTTTCCTAGAACCAGAGGGCCTGCCCGGCAATCCCGATGGCGGGACGGTCTATCCGAATGGGATTTCGACCTCCCTGCCCTATGAAGTACAAGACGCTTTCCTGCGAACTATCCGCGGTCTCGAAGAGGTAGAGATCCAGCGCTACGCCTATGCGATTGAATATGACTATGTCGATCCGCGCGAATTGCGGGCGACGCTGGAAGTCAAAAACCAAGCGGGGCTTTTCCTCGCGGGGCAAATCAATGGGACAACGGGCTATGAGGAAGCCGCGGCGCAAGGCCTCATGGCGGGCGCGAATGCGGCTCTGGCCGCGCAATCCCGCGCGCCTTTCATCTTGGACCGTAGCCAAGCCTATATCGGCGTGATGATTGACGATCTGATCACGAAAGGCGTCACAGAGCCTTACCGCATGTTTACGTCACGCGCGGAATATCGCCTCTTGCTGCGCGCGGATAATGCGGATCAAAGGCTCACGTCGCTGGGCACAGAGATTGGCCTCGTGGGCAAGGCCCGCGCACGCTATACCTCTGAAAAGATTGAGAAATTCGCTCAGGCTAAGACTACGGCAAAGACCCTCGTGCAATCGCCTTCCGTCCTCGCGAAATCAGGGATTAAGATTAATCAGGACGGTGTTCGCCGCAGCGTTATGGACCTGCTCGCCTACCCTGATATTGAAATGACAGACCTCGCGAAAGTCTGGCCAGAGCTCTCAGAGCTGGATGCGGAGACGGTGGAATATCTCTCTATTGATGCGACCTATGCCGGCTATTTGGAACGCCAAGCCCGCGACATCGAGGCTTTCCGCCGCGACGAAGGCCTGCGAATACCTGATAGCTTGGATTACGCCAAAATCGGCGGTCTCTCAAATGAAGTTCGCTCAAAGCTCACAGAAGCCCGCCCCGCGACTTTGGGGCAGGCCTCCCGCATTGAGGGCGTTACACCCGGCGCGTTGATGGCGGTTCTGGCGCATATCAAAAAAGCCACAAAAGCCGCCTAGAGAAAGCCGCTCTATGTTCGAGACCCCCCTTTGGACCGCGCAGGATTTCGCGGACGCAACCCATGTTCCACATGGAACATTATCCGATTTCACCCAGTGGTATGGGCTTTTGCGCAAGTGGAATGCGCGGATTAATCTTGTCGCACCTAAGGAAGCAGACGCGTTTTGGCGGCGTCATGCCTATGATAGTTGGCAATTGACGCAGCATTTGCCCGAAAACTGGACCCGCCTTGTCGACCTTGGCTCTGGTGGCGGCTTCCCCGGATTGGCTTTTGGCATCTTAGCCAAGCAAAACGCTGCCCGTTCTGGCCCGCGAGAGGTGCATTTGGTCGAATCTGTCGGCAAAAAGACAAGTTTCCTCAAGACAGTCACGCGAGAGCTAGGCCTGCCCGTCACCGTACACACGGCGCGGGTAGAGAACCTCCCGCCCTTAAAGGCCGATGTTTTGACGGCGCGGGCCTTTGCGCCCCTGCCCCGCATCTTCGCTTATGCACAGCCACATCTGAGTAACTCCGCAATTTTACTCCTGCCAAAGGGAGAATCTGCAGATAAGGAGATAGAGTCCGCCCGTGAGGGCTGGCATTTTGACGTGGAGTCTTTCAAAAGTCAGACAGATGATGCGGCAGCTATCCTGAGAATTAAGGGATTGCGCCCGAAATGAACCGAGTAATTAGAGATAGAGATGAACCCTGACCGCATTATTGCCATTGTGAACCAAAAAGGCGGCGTTGGTAAAACCACGACCTCTATAAATCTCGCCGCCGCTTTGGCCGCCAAGGGCATGCGCGTTTTGCTGATTGATATTGACCCCCAAGGTAATGCCTCGACGGGACTTGGGATATCCCGGGCGGACCGCCAAAAGACCATATATAATGTACTAACCGACGGCCTGCCGATTGATGAGGCGATAAAAGAGACGGATGTGCCAAATCTTTCTGTCCTGCCCAGCCATATAGATTTATCAGCTGCGGAAATGGAAATCGGTCACGCCGAAGGCCGCACGCGTATCTTGCGCGATGCCATTGCGGAATCGGCGTCCCAATTTGACTATGTGATGATTGACTGCCCGCCCTCTTTGAACCTGCTGACGATTAACGCGCTTTCGGCGGCGCGTTCTGTCATCGTGCCGCTGCAATGCGAGTTTTATGCGCTGGAGGGCCTAAGCCAGCTGTTGAAAACAGTGGAGATGGCCAAGGCCTCTATCAATCCCGCGCTGGCGATGGATGGGGTGATGCTGACCATGTATGATCGGCGTAACCGTCTTTCGGCCCAGGTCGCGGAAGATGTGCGGACGCATTTAGGCCGCGCGGTGTTTGAGACGATTATCCCGCGCAATGTCCGCATCGCAGAATCGCCCAGTTTTGCCCAGTCGGTCATTGAATATGCGCCGAATTCAAAAGGCGCGAAAGCCTATCTCGATTTGGCTGATGAATTATTAAAAAAACACAGAAATCGTAATTAAATCAATAGGTTAGAAGAATGTCAAATAAGAAAAAACCTGTGAAAAAGAAAGCCAGCGCCCGCGGGTTGGGGCGCGGACTCTCTGCGCTCATGGCGGATGTGTCCGTGCCCGCTGAGGCCGAGTTAGAAACGAAATCTGCGCCTGCCAAGTCCGCAAAGAAAATCTCTAAATCCCCCGCCGCCTCAAAGGGCGCATCGAGCAAAAGTTCTGCGACTGCCCCGCAAGCGGCAGGCGGCGAACAGCCTTCAAAACAAATTCAATTTATCTCTATTTCGCGTTTGGACCGTAACCCCGATCAGCCGCGTAAAATGTTCAATGAAACAGACCTCGCAGAGCTGAACAGTTCCATCGCAGAGAAGGGCGTGTTGCAGCCGATTTTGGTCCGCCCCATTCCGCCCAGCCAAAGATCAAAATCCGATAATGCCAAAGCGGATTTCCAAATCGTCGCGGGGGAGCGCCGCTGGCAAGCCTCGCTAAAGG
>CALLBD010000120.1 GCA_938001915.1 uncultured Caulobacterales bacterium
GGAAGCTCAGATTGAACCGAAAATACATCCAAACGGCGCGGCGGATAATGTCCGGGTGGAAGCGGTGTCGAGTGTAGATTGAGGTTTTCATCGCGTGTGCTTAGCGGAATGTCTGAAAATTGGTATTAACGTGACAAAGCCAAAACAACCTATTAAATCAGTCAAATTCGAATTTGTAGCACATGAAACCCCGGCAATGTGGCACATGGGAAACTTCCACTTCGAAACGGAAATCCGGCTTTAGGTAGGATGCCAACTAAGGAACGATATGAAAAATATTCGGGTGAATGAGTTCGGAAAAATTATACAGTTATCTAACTAAATTTGATTTTTCCTAGAAACCAGTTTTTCCAAGTTTTCATGCGCCTTCATATGGTACCGATCACTTCGGGATATCGCAGCGCTAAATAGGCGTTCGGCTAGATTATTCGCATCTCGCATTTTTGCGATATATCCTGCGTCATTTAAGATGTCTGATGCTCTCTCGTTGGGGAGCTCTTTGATCGCTTCTAGAAATTGTCCGTTCAAAGCTAGGGCCAAACGTCGGTTATTGGCATAAAGGTCGATGGTTGGATCATTTGCGATGGCTTTTTCAAATTCGGACACTGCGGCTCGAGTCTGTCCTTGCATTAATAACGACATGCCAAGATTATTGTATGTGGCTGCTTGGGAGCCCCCCGTTTCCATGGCTTGAATATAACAATCTTTAGCTTTCTCCCAGTTGCTCATCGAGTCGTGGTACTTTCCTAGCGCATTCCATAGTCGAGGATCATTAGGTGCGCGTTGAAGAGCCAGCTCTAGGCGTCGCTCCGAGTCAGAAATTTGACCTAAGGAGATATCTGTCAGGACTTTGGCGGCGAATAATTCAGGCGCTGCGGTCGCCGCATCAATTTCCAATCTCGATATCGCCCGATTAGAAATCTCAGCGTGACCAGTCTTTAAGGCCATCTCGCTTAGCGCCAGAACCACGGATTTATTTTTAGGTTCAGCTAACCAGGCAAAATAGAATTTATTATAGGCGTTGAGATAATCCCCACGCGCCCGAGCCTCCACACCCTCAATAAGCGGGTCTTTGATGGCTAAGAGATTTGGAGATTTCTCAGTGGTCGCGCGCACGGCCACAATTGGTTTATCAATTTGGCTGCCGAGCGGTGTAGGGGTTTCTTTTTTACCGCTCGTGGCGCACGCGGAAAGTAATAGGCAGGTCGTAAATGACAGCGTTATTTTCTTCATCCCATCCCCTCCATGATACGAATGCCTACCGGAAGCAAAATCATGCACAAAATCGTGGGAAAAATGAACAAAATCAAAGGTACAGTGAGTTTTGCCGATAGCGCCATCGCTTTTTCTTCGGCTTTCATCATGCGCTTTATGCGCATTTCATCGGCGAAAGTTCTCAATGTACGGCCGACGCCCGCCCCCATTTCCTCGGCTTGTTTTAGCATGATGGCAAGTGACCTCGCCTCTTCAAGGTCCACTCGCGTTGAAAAATTAAGCATGGCGGTATTCATATCTTGTCCCGCCCGCAGTTCCAAATTCATGATATCTAAATTGACCCGTAAAGTCGGATAACGACGACCTATCTCATGCCCCACCCTCGCCAATGCGGCATTCATGCCTAAGCCGGCTTCTACGCAGGCAATGAGCAGGTCCATCATATCTGGGAATCCATTGCGGCATTCTTCACGGCGATTGGCCGTGCGTTTGCGAATATAAAGCATAGGGGCATAAAGGCTTAAAATTATAATGGCGACAAAAAGCATCAAGATCATTTTCACGTCGGTAATCAGCGCTAATTTGGGCAAACAGACCAGAAAAATAAATTGCGGGACAAAAAAACAAACAACCCGAGCGGCATGATAAATTTGTACGGCTGTTGGACTAAAAAATCCAGCTTGAGAAAGTTGAAACCTAATCCGGCTTATATTTTCGGGGCTAGGAAGAGTCAGATGATGACCCAGCTTTGACAAAATGCCTTGTTTCTTTTCGGAGACAACGCCCGAGTCTTGGAGGGTTCCTCCTGCGAGGCGCCGCTCAATATTTGAATGATGTGAAATGGCGGAACGAATGGCCACTGCAACGAGAACCAAACTAATAAATAGAAACACCATTGAAATGACAATTGTCAGTGCGTTTTGATAAGTTGAAATGGACATTAGATTTTGAAATTGATCATTTTTCTCATGACCAAGTTCCCCAAGACCATCCAAGAAATTACGCCAACGGCAAAATAATTTGTGATCTTATTTCCCTTTATTTCGCCGTAGAAATCTGGTGCTGCCAAATTTATAAAACAGAACAAGGCGATTGGCGCTATGTTCAAAATCATAGCAGACATACGTCCTTCTGCAGAGGCTGCTTTGATTTTTAGGCGCATTTTCTGTCGGTCTCTAATCGTCCCTGCGCTGTTTCGCAGAAGCTCGGCCAAATTTCCGCCCGTGCGTTCTTGCAACCTAATCATTGCAGCAAACAGATCAAAATCTTCGTGACCCACGCGGTCAGAGAGCCGCTGAGCGGATTGGCTCACAGTTGCACCATAGGTAATTTCGTCACTCGCAACGCCAAACTCAGTTCCGATTGGATCTGCCATTTCGCGCCCTACTAGGGACATCGCAACAGGGACGGGATGTCCAGCGCTTAGTGATCGTACAATGATATCTATGGCGTCTGGGAGTTGTCTTACGGCGTTATTTTGACGTCTTATCACTAAAAAAAGAAGCGCAAATACAGGACCAGCCAAACCCAAACAAAACGCTAGTAAACTCAAAAATACCGAGCCTTTTAGAAGATATGCAATCCCAGACAGACCGAGTGTTAAACCAACCACACCAAGGTAAAATCCGTATTGTCCCAACGGCAACCCAGAATGAAGGATGAGCTTCTTTATCCAAATAAAAACACCTTTGAGTTCCCCCTCGCCGGTCATTCCGCGACGGGTATGTAGTTTGGTGAGTACAGCAGTCGCACCTTTCTCCATTGAAAGGTATTTCATACGGTCATTGGCCCATTTGATTTTTTGGGCCGCGTGTTTTCCCATACCAATGAACGAGTGCATCGCCAGAACAGCGGCGGCAAAGATCAAGATGTAAATAATGATGGCGCTATTAGGACCCACGTCTGGGATCCTCAGTGCTTCCCAATACTCGATCTTTGATATCGCCGTTCAAAAGCCGTCCCGTTGGCAAAGACTTAGGTTCAAAGAGGCCATCAGGTAGATTGTAATTACGTGTTTCAATTAGATTTAGACATTTTGGCCGAATGCCGGTTGCTCGAAATTCTCCGATAACTTCGTGATTGGGCCCTGTGCCCGTCCGCGTGTAGTTGAAAATTTCCTGCATCTGAATAATCGCGCCTTCCATGCCAACAATTTCCGCAACGGACGTTATCTTTCGTTGACCATCAGAAAGGCGTTGGGCTTGGATAATAATGCCGACCGCGCTGGCAATTTGCCCTGCAACGGCTTCAGGGGTGATTTTCATATCACCCATCGCGACCATTTGCTCAAGACGTGTTATCGCGTCGCGCGGTGTATTCGCATGAAGCGTCGCCATAGAGCCTTCATGTCCTGTATTCATGGCCTGCAACATATCAAAGGCTTCCTCACCGCGGACCTCGCCCAGAATGACGCGGTCTGGACGCATGCGGAGGGCATTTTTTACAAGTTCACGTTGTTTGATTTCTCCATTGCCCTCAATGTTGGCGGGCCTAGTTTCCATCCGCGCCACATGAGGTTGTTGAAGCTGAAGCTCTGCAGCATCTTCAATCGTAATTAGTCGTTCCTTTTCAGAAATCGACTGTGACAGGGCGTTGAGAAGGGTCGTTTTACCTGAGCCAGTACCACCTGAAATTAGTATCGTGACCCGGGCACGACAAGCGGCCCAAATAAACTGCGCCACCCCGTCGGGAATGGCATTAAATTCGACCAGTCTATCCAAAGTGAAAGGGGTTTTCGAAAATTTACGAATGGAAACGAGCGGGCCATCCACTGCAATTGGAGCAATAGCCACATTGACACGAGAACCGTCAAGTAAGCGTGCATCGCACAGCGGTTGGCTCTCATCCACGCGTCGCCCGACCGTGGCGACGATACGATTTATGATTCTCAGTAAATGAGGTTCATTTGCAAATTGAACCCCTGACAACTCAAGCTCCCCGCCCCGTTCAACATAGACTTGTTCATGGGTGTTGATCAAAATATCTGACACGCTGTCATCTTGCAGCAGAGGTTCTAGCGGGCCCAATCCGGTCATTTCATCAAAGATGCCGTCGGAGAGTTTTAAGACTTCGGGACTGGTCAATACCAGCTTCTCGTCTACGACGATTTCTTTGACAATATTGAGAACCTGCTCACGTAAGTCGGGCGTGTCCAACCCCTCAAGCGCCGTCAAATCTATATCTTGGATCAGTCGGGCATGTATCCGAACCTTCGTCTCAAGCCACGCTTTTTGTGCGGCTTTGCGCAGACTCTCGGGGCTAGTCTTAGGGCTTTCAGTGGCAGGCTTTTGAAATGAGTCTAAGGTGGCCGTGTCTTCAATTAGTGCCTCTGGTCCTGCCAGAGGGCCCGTTGCATGTTCAGAGGAGAATGAGTCCGTAAACCGAGTCTGGCCTTCAGTCAGTATTTTCGAAAATCGTCCCATAGGATGATATTAGAATAGAGTGTCTAAAGGCGCGTTGAAGGATGTGTTTAATTTGCCGTTAACAGAGGTCGGATTCCACGATTTTTTTGGCGACGATCTTTCCACATAACAGGCTTTTTTATTTGTTCGGGAAACCATCGCTGGGACAGTTTCTCGACATCTTTTACATATCTGGCTTCAGGACGAATGACCTCGACAGCGACGCCGCAGTTAATTGCTTCGCGTGTCGAGTCCAAATCCACACAAATAGTTGCGCTAACACTACGTTTGAGGGCCTTTTCAGCATCAGACAGGCGTACTGAATTTCTGAACGATCTACGTTCTACCTTATTCAGAATAACTTCGCAGCTTTGCGAATCGCCAAGTATCTTTTCAATATTATCTATGCGGTTCCGCAAGGCATGTAGCGAAGCAATATTAAGTTCACCGACCAAAGCAAAATGATCCGCGCCGGCAATTGTAGCGGCTATCCAAGGCAACCAAATTTTCGGCACGTCAATAATAACATGTTCATAAAGTTGAGATGCTACGTCTAGTAACGCAAGGATCGTTTCAGGGTTGGCTTGGTTATTTGCGCCAAGTGCGTTTGGTGTTGTCAATACTGACAGGCCGCTTTCATGTTGACTAATGAGAGCTTGAAAGCTTGAGCTATCTATACGGTGTGCAGGACCGCAGACATCGCTTATTGATAAGGAAGGTGGAATATTCAGATAAGACGCGCAGCTTCCTGTTTCAAAATCTAAATCAATTAAACACACGGAAGAATCAATAGGTTGCCAAAAACCATTGTTAATCTTTGTGCGTTTTGCGATATCAAATGCCAGTTGAATACAGAGTGATGTTACACCGGTGCCGCCGCTAGCACCCATCAGAGCGTAGCACGTGCCATCTTTTGACGGAGTGACATTTTGAGACGGGTTGGTGGTTTCGAATAGCTCAGATTTGGGTCGCTCGTCACAGACGTTAGTTTCTTCGACAATTTTTTCTTCGAGAGTTTCCAGAGTTATTTCTTGATCTGTTAACGGCTCCGGAATGGTCAAAGACCCTTCACTATTTTTGTCTTCAAAAAACTCAATAAATCTGTCCATTTTGTTGTCCCCTAAGCGCCAGATTGCATGTCTTCGGCTACGACAGTTACGCTTACGGGCGGCATGGTGCGCAAGCGGCTTGGCGTAATAAATCGTAACAATGGTAAGTCATATTCAAGGTCTTTTAGCGTTATTGTAATAAGGGGCGCAGGTGCAGCAGGATTTCCTGCTCTGCCCAGTCCAGAACTACGATATTCTATCAAAAAATTTTCTGGTCCCACATCTGCGAATATGTCACATATGCCGCGTCTTGCTTTCGTTGTGTCTCGGCAGACATTGTCATTGTCAGGGCCGTATAAAATTTCACGGAAAGCCCTTTCATTGAACTTACCAATGGAACAGCTCTCAGATGCGCCGTCACAAAGATAGGTATACTCTGGCATAGGATCACCTGGCTCGCCGCCGTTCTCAAGACCCGTTATCGTTAAGAGTTGCTCAGATACAGGCTCCGTCGTAGCCGCTAACCGGGCCCCTACTCGAGCAGATTTTTGGGCCGTGTTCCACTGGAAAAGCCCATAAGAAATTTCGAATGCACTAATTGTAAAAACCAACATCACGGGTAAGACTATCGACGTTTCGACAGTCACTGAGCCGGTTTTATTTTCAAAAAATTGACTAATCAGGTTCATGTCACAGTTCCAGTCATTCGTTGCTGATACTGCGCGTTCAAAGTGACACCGCCTCGCATAATGGATTTGATAAAACCAAAACCCTCATATGGGAGCGATGTTTTGATATTGACTACTCGAATAAAATCTCCACCCCGATATTTGCCATTCGTATTCGGGACCAACACATATGAAATAGAAACATTAGCGGTTGACAAGTTTTCAATTAATGGCTCTGACAATAGATCCGTCGTGCCCGAAATTGCAATTTGTTTGGCTTGGATTTCAAAGCGCTGCGGGTCCGTGGAGAGGGCCATAAAGTTGGCCGCCGAAACAAGGGACTGTTCCATCTTATGGTTTTGTAAAAGCATATATGAGCAATCCGCGACGCCAATCCCGACGATTGAAAGAAAAGGCAAAACTATGGCTGCCTCCACGGTTACCACGCCGCTATTGTCAGCGAACATCTCTCGAATTTTTGCGCTTATTTTCGACATTATCTCACGACCATAACTTTATCGCGGGCGGGGATGTCTTGGCCTTGAATAACGGGGCCAACGATTTCACCATAGAGTGCATTCTCATTGCCGGATCCCATGGGTTCCGTCATGAAAACTTTCACAAAAGTCTCAACGGGAAGTCCGTCCGAACGACCGTTCATACCACCCGAAGCTTCAATGTTTTCACAGTTCAAAACTGCGACCGTGAAAATTCTTCGATCAATATCGGGATCTGGATGCGCTCCAGTTGAATGACATTGGGGTATTCCTTCCTCTGGTGTGACCGCGCTATTTCCATAGGTCAAAGATCCAGGAATACTGTCATTGTCAATTTCCCAGCGATACAAAGCATAGCGCGATGGCGGCGCGGAAGGTGAAGATCGTCCATTCACATAGTCGAGCGTATATGTGACGCCCTCAATGGTGAGGCTGCGCATATAATTATGATTGATGCGCATATATTCTACGAAATTCCAGTTTCCTGAACCAAGCGATCCAACTTGAGAAGAAGAAGACGAGCTGCTTTCATAGGTATCGTCTCGGGGCATACCTAGCGCGGCAGGGTTGGGAACTAAATCGCAAGCATTCTTTTTCTTGGGTGCAAAACCTTTTATAACGTTCGCGGCGGGAGCGTAAGCTGGGTTTGTTTTAACCTTTTTAAATGAACCCTCATATATATCGAAGCGAACGTTAAAAGCTTGGGAAATTCTATTTATATTGCCGGAACGTAGGTTCACGCCACTTGATTTTGATAGGCATAAATTGGGACTATCAACCGCAATCGCATCGGCGATTTTACTGGCACCTGAGTTACCCTCAAATGGATCTAAATATCCGAAATTTCCTGAACCATATTGTGCGTTTGGCCCTTGGCTTTTAAATAGGATTTGACGTCTTCGAAAACTAGGATCGTTCATCGCTTCATAGATTGACGTCGTTGAAATATCTTCGAATGGGTTGCAGATGAACACTGGTGCGACGCCGCAAATGTCTTGGCTAAAACCGGAGGTCGAAACCGCCTTTAACTCTATTGATGTTATTGTTCTTACGACGCCCTGAGGGAAAAGTGTTGAAATGCGTTCTGGCACAACCTCAACTTCTACATATCTTGCCTGAGACGGGTCGGTCGTAATCTGATCGGATGAAATGTCTTCGTAGTCCTTTTCAGGAATTGACTTTAAAAATCTTATCGAACCTACTTTCACATTCCCACGTCCTCTCGTCGCAAATTTTTGTTCATTATTTACAAGAGTAGTAATGGCTCTGTTTGCCCTGATTAAACTATCTCCACGCTGATCGAGTTCAGCGGCACCCGCTTTCGAAAATGCATCGGCTGCGCTTTGAAGATCTTGATCCAGATTGTAAAAGCGCGAGGCATCAACAGATAGCGCCGCCGCACCAAGAAGAAGAGGGAGAGTTATTGTTGCCCATATTGCGATAGCGCCGCTGTCATCATTTTTTAGAGATTGAAATTTTTCTCTTAAAAGCATTTGAAACGGGGACGTCATAAAGCAATCTTTCTGTCATATTCAAATTAGGGTTTAATTTTGAGTGCTTGGCTTTTTTAGAGCCTTGACCTTTCCTTGTCGGTAGGCGTCGCGAGCGGCCTTCTGGCGTTGCCCGTCAATAGGAATAAAGGTGTTCTCTTTTTGCTCTGGCGTCGGCGCAATGGCTTGGGCATTTATGTTATGCGACATGGCTTCACCCAGTGGGCGTGGAGTAACAGCGCAAGCAGAGAGTAACGTAAGGGGGAGTAGGATAAGGATGGCTTTCATGACATTTCCTAATTCAAAGTATGCCCATATCGCCCAGCAAGTCCGCCGACTTCAGCAAGGCTGTCACGTGATGCGTCAATTGCTTTTGGGAGTTGATTTTGTGGGAATTGGCGCTGGCTCGGATCGGAATTATTTTCCAGGGCGGGAGTTGGCTGACCTTCAATCATCCCGTTTAAAAAAGCTTCGACGTCAGTCGGGGTACGCAAACCATCCAAAGGCGACCGCAGCTTGGATATATCTGAAACAGGTTGCACGAGGCGAGGCGTTACAATGATCATCAGTTCAGTTTCTGATTTTTGATAGCGAGACGATCGAAAAAGAGATCCAAGAATTGGAATGTCACCCAGCCAGGGCGTTTGAGACTTCGAATTATTTGACGTGTTTTGTAGTAATCCCGCGATGGCAAAACTTTGGTCATTACGAAGTTCAACCGTCGTATCTGCGCGGCGGACCCTCAGGCCTGGAACGGCAACACCTTCAATTCTAACTGAGGTCGATGTGTCAATTTGACTCACTTCGGGCGCGACTTTTAAGTTGATAATGCCGTCATCTAAAACCGTTGGGGTGAAAGAGAGACCGACCCCAAATTGACGATATTCAATCCCAACATTTCCAAGACCTCCAGGGACAGGGACAGGAAATTCACCGCCTGCTAAAAAGCTTGCGGTTTCCCCAGACATCGCAACCAAATTCGGTTCGGCGAGCGTTCTTATAACGCCGTTTGCTTCCAAGACATCAATCCGTGCATCTAAATCGACGCCGTCGTGGCTCCCGCCAATTTGACCTGCTAAACTGGGGGTAAGACCGGAAACGAGACCACCCGCAGATTGAAAGGCAAAACGACCCGCTCTTTGAACCAGAATTCCAATTCCTAGTTCTTTTGCGGCGTCGCGAGAGGCTTCAACAAAACGAACCTCCAGCATAACTTGGTGACTATCTTTGACCGTCAGACCGTTTGTTACCTTATTCGGGGCATAAGCCTGAGCAATACGCATGACTTGGTCTGCGACATCTATATTCTTCACTTTTCCGGACAAATAGATACCGCCAGCCATGGATCGGACACCTACTGGTTCGCTTGGGAAAGTTTCGTAAAGCGCAAGTTTCAGTCCTTCGATGTCATGGCCAACTTTCACATCAACAATATCAACGAGTTGATTGTTTATATCATAAAGCATGACATTCGTTTTACCCGCGGATTTCCCCAAGACTTGGAACGAGTGATCCGTCAACACGACGATGTCCGCAATTTTTGTATCTGCAATACGCACCTCCTTAAAGGATGTGCTAGTGCGCATAACAATAGAGTCATCTTTGGTAACCTGCGTCGACGTACGGGCATGAACACTGCTATTGTCCACCCATGACTTTGCGTAGGATGTTTGCGCCGGGAGAAACAGTGCACAGATTAGAGCTGTCTTCGCAAAAGATTGACGAATGGATTTTGACTTGTCAGATTTCATGATGTTAGCCCCCTGCCAGTTCGTCTTTTGAATTCTCGAGTGCATCTTCCATTGCGACACTAACCTGATCGCGATTTTGACCCCGTATTACGGTAATGTTGGCAATTTGGTCAGAGGCTGTAGGGGCAGGAGGTGTTACTATTTTGGAACGGGATGGTGCACGCCAAGGATTGGCCTTAGGCTTTGAGCTCGTTGCAATTAATCCTTTAGATGTAATACGCCGTTCTGGACGAACGTCCGTCTCGCCAACCCTGCGCAATGTCAGACTGAGGCGACCCGCATCCATGGCGACATGAAGTTTTTGCGCATCTTCATTAGAAACTTCGACAGTAACCGTACTCACAACATTTGGAGTATTCGCATGTTCGTCGAGGTCTTGATCAATTCCCAAAACCTTCACATTTTGAAGCAACACGTCCGAGTATAAGATTCCGTCGCCGCCACGGCGACTATCCTCGTTGCGTGTGTAGATTACATCAACGCTATCTCCGGGTAAGACGAATCCCGCGACGCCAGCAACGTCAGTGACACGAATTGCAGTTGCGCGTTTGCCTTCAGAAATAAGCGCCGACAGCGATCCCCGCCCGCCTGGGCCACTAATTTTAAAACCGATAAGGGGTTCGTTATAGCCCATGCGTGTCAACACGACGGTTTTTTGATTGGAGCCAGAAAATAGGTCTTCGAAGCTACTATAGCTCCCCTCAGGTAACAGGTCATAAGGCATATCTACAAGCCGTAGATTCTCGCGTGATAGGACGTCTCCAAAATTTAACTGAGCATCTGCTACTAAAACAGGACGTAGATTTTGGGTAGCTATGTCAACGTTTTGAAACGTGGCCTGCTTCGAGGCAAACTCGTCTTCCAACGCACCTTCGATCCATCCACGTGCCAAAACAATAGCTAGAATGCCAAAAGCCACCGAGGCACCCAGCGTTATAAGTGTATTTACCCGCACTTAGACATCCCTCTTGCTCCACACGGCATCTATCCCGAAATCATGATTAGAGCGCAGAAGAGAAATTTTCGTAAAAGGAGGCGGTTGATAGAGTCCTTAATGAAAAGGTTAATTGAACCTTAATTCTGGCAAAACAGTGAAAAGGGTCTAGTCTCAAGTAAGTAATTGGGGCTTTGTCACGTTAACGAGATTGGCCCTGGTTTCCCGCATTTTGTAATTTTACGGACACATTGATGCCGTCGCCAATTCCCATTCCAGATTGGCTTGATCTCTGAACTTCCGCAGTGTTTTTCTAGAAATTAAGTGGCGTCGGTAGTTGAAGAGGTTGTAGATTTGACTGTGAGCAGAGAGCAGTTTTTGGGCGTTCCTGACTGACCTGAACTTTTGTGATTTTCGTTCTCTTCGTCTGATGGGGACATGTGAACATTCAGCGCGGTTGTTCTTGCGACCTCCTACGTCTTGAAGATGTTGCATCCTCAGAAGTTTGAGTGCTGCTCTGTACGAACCAAGCCTATCAGTCACAATTCGAGTAGGTTTGATGCCTTGGTTCTTTAGTAATTTTCGCAGCAGACGCAGGGCTGCTTCGGTATTTCGTCGTTTCTGTACAACCACATCTAATACGGTGCCTTCGTCATCGACAGCTCGCCAGAGATAAACCATCTCTCCGTTAATTTTGGTGTAGACTTCATCCAAATGCCAAACAGGTGAAGGGCTTACGTATCGAGACCTTATCCGCTTGGCATAGGCGGACCCAATCTTATCAACCCATCGTCTTATCGTTTCATAGGAAACATCAATACCGCGCTCGACCAGAAGCCCCTCGATGTCTCGGAAGCTCAGATTGAACCGAAAATACATCCAAACGGCGCGGCGGATAATGTCCGGGTGGAAGCGGTGTCGAGTGTAGATTGAGGTTTTCATCGCGTGTGCTTAGCGGAATGTCTGAAAATTGGTATTAACGTGACAAAGCC